>NZ_NOYB01000043.1:0-575 GCF_002258235.1 Rhodococcus sp. 06-470-2
AGATCGTCACCGCACTACGACTACTCGAACGCAAACAAGTCACCCTCCCACCCAAGAAACACGGAAACATCCCACTATGAGCGAAACGAACGACGACGCCAATTATGTTGCTGCGTCCCTCAGCTGGTCGTTTCGCGGGCAGCCGACCGATACCGACATCGCTGCCGTTGTTGCTGTTCTGACCGCTGCGCAGTCGTCGGTGCTCGTCGAAGCTCCGGTCGTGTCGGATCTGTGGGGTCGACCGGAAGATATGCATCGTTACGGACTTGCCAGTGCTCCAGCCCTTTTCGTCAATGCCCGATATGGCCAGTGAAGGATTTCAGTACATGACTACCTCGACTTCCCATAAGAAAATCTCGAAAGTCCTTGTCGCCAATCGTGGTGAGATCGCGGTGCGGGTGATCCGGGCGGCCGCCGATGCCGGGTTGGCCAGTGTCGCTGTGTACGCCGAGCCCGATGCCGATGCCCCGTTCGTTCGGTTGGCCGACGAGGCGTTCGCCCTCGGGGGTCAGACCTCGGCGGAGTCGTATCTGGTGATCGACAAGATCCTCGACGCCGCCGCCAAGTCCGGTGCC
>NZ_NOYB01000003.1:0-94516 GCF_002258235.1 Rhodococcus sp. 06-470-2
GCGGGGGGCGGGCGGGGCGGGGTCGGTCAGGGCACCCAGTGCCGTGCGGCGATGTCGTCGATCACCGGATCCCCGTCCTGTGCCGTGTCGAGTGCGTCGAGGTCGTCGCGCAGGGCGTTCAACCGTGGGTCGTCTCCCTCGGCCTGTTCGGCGGCGGTGCCTCCGTCGTCGGCGAGTTGTGCGAGGAGTTTTGCGCGGACGCGATCCCGCAGAGAGTCGCTCATTCGTCGTCACCTTTCTTGAACACGCGGCGGGCCGTGGGGATGAGCGCGATGAGCACGCCCACCAGCACGATGATCGAGAAAATTTCCAGCAGCACAGCTACTCCTAGTTGTGTCAGGTCGGGGCGATCGCGGTGCCCCATGGGGTGTTGCGCACCACGGTGAAGACGGCCAGCAGGGCGAGCATCACAGCGGCAGCCAGCCGATTCGGGCCAGGCAACGTCAGAGGCATCTGCATCCAGCGAGCCCTGAGCCACAGGCCCCACAGTCCGACGGCCACGACGACGCACATCACCGCAACGACATTGCTCGACGCGGCCGCGGCGACGTCTCCGCGAGTGAGGTCACCGAGCGCCCGGGTCGTGCCGCATCCGGGGCACCACAGTCCGGTCAGAGCGTGGAACGGGCACGGAAGATACGTGGATGTGCGTGGGTCGCGGACGTGCAGCAGTACTGCCCCACCGACAGCGGCAGCGGCCACGCCGAGGGGTGCGGCGATGCCGCGTCCTCGGGTCGGTGCCGTCATGCCCCTGAGCCTAGGAGTTTCAGGGCTCGACGACGATGGATGCCGTCATGTCCGGATGCGGAGTGCAGTGATACGTGAAGGTGCCCGCGGTGTCGAAGGTGTGCGTGAACTGTCCGGTTTCCATGATCTGACTGCGAAACGAGTTGTCGTCGGCGACGACGTTGTGGGCCATGCCGCGGTCGGCGAACACCCAGGTGACGGTGTCTCCCACCGAGATCGTCAGTGTCTTCGGCGAGTACATCCGATCGGCGACGGTCACCTGGTTCTCGGCAACGGGTTCGGCAGGTGCGGCGGGGGTGGTTGCGGTGGAGCACGCCGTCAACGTGATCGTCAGGACTGCGAGGAGTCCGAAAGCCTTCATACCGTCGACGGTACCCAAAGGGTCATTCCCGTCGGCCGAGCACGTATTCGGCCGTCAGCGCGATCGAGCGGTCGGTGTCTCGGGTCAGCTCCCGCAGGGCGCGCGAGGCTGCCTTCCCCGGAATACTCGCCAGTGCCTGGGTCACTCGCAGCCGCGTCGACGCATCACTCGGCCCGTCCATCAGTGCCGCCACGATCGAGTCTGCGGGTCCCAGCATGCCCAGGGCATCGGCGGCGTCCACGTCGTTGGTGCCCTCGAAGACCATCTCGATCAGCGTCGGGATCGCGTCGGCCACCCCGCGCGCACCGAGTTCCAGCGCCGCGATCCGCCGGACCTGGTCGTCGTCGTGAGTGAGCGCCTCTCGCAGCACGTCGGTGGCGTCGGGGTGAGCGATCTCGACGACGGTATCCACCGCGCGGCGTCGAATCTGGGGGTCCGGTGAACCGAGACCCTGCCGGAGCACCTCGAGAGAATCGCCGCCCGACTGCGCGAGTGCCCATCGAAGTGCCCCCGCGACGTTGGGCGCAGGCTCACGCAGCACGGCTTCGGCCAACGCGTCCGCCGGGATGGGCCGATCGCCGACCGAGGCCAGCGCCGCTGCCTGTCGGGTCCCAGCACTGACCGACTGCAGGTCACCGAGCAGCGCGACGGTTCCCAGTACGTCTTCCCAGTCCTCCGGCCGCGCGTCGCCGATTCGACGCAACCGCGTGAGCAACTCGGTATCGCGCGCGATTCGCTCCTCGGCTCGGGCGGCGAGCTCGTCGACGAGTCCGGAGGCCGCGAAACTCGGGTCGTCGAGGGCGCGACCGACGTCGCTCAGCGACAACCCGAGCGAACGCAGCGACTCGACGTGGAACAGGCGTCGAACATCCTCCGGCGCGTATTCGCGGTAACCGGTGCTGCTGCGCGAGGTGGGGCACACGAGCCCCAACCGGTCGTAGTGCCGGAGCATGCGCGCACTGACGCCCGACCGCTGCGCCACCTCACCGATCAACATCGCTCCATCTCACCCCGTCGTGTCGTCTACGCCAAGGGCATCGATGCGCTTGGCCTCGAACACTGCGAACCCCGCATCCGGGTCGCGGAGCAGCGCCTCGGTGGCCAGCGCGTGGGCACGAATCGAATCATTCGTGCTCGACGCGGCCCGGCGCACCATCGGTTCGATCACCGATCCGAGCGCAACCAGCGCACGGCTCAGGCTTCGCTGAACGTCGTACCCGCCTCGACCGAGTTGGGTACCCAGCATCGCCGCCAACTGCCCTTCACTACCGATCGGCACCAGGACCACCGCGGCTCGCCATGCGCTTCGTGCCACCTCGTCGTCGGGGTCGGAGATCAGATCCTCAGTGATCACCGGCCGCGCCGACGGGTCCTCGATCTTGGACAACGTGTGCAGCGCCTGGCTGCGAGCCAGAGCTCCACCGGATCGCACCTGATCGATCAGCCGCGGAACCGTCAGCGACGCGGGATGGCGAATCAGGGCCCAGGTCAACATCTCCCGCACCTGAAAATCCGGTTCGACGGCGCACCGCTGCACCAGGGCGTCCAGAAATTGCGGATCCGGTGTCGTACCGATGTCGAGCGCGGCCCGCAGCCGGGCCGACGGATTGCTGTGCTGAAGTGCCCCACCTACGAGATTCATCGAGTTCATGACGGTCAGCCAAGACCTTGTCACGGTGTGAAGGTCAAGCCCGAGTCAACACATCGGCGAGTGTTCGGTTCATCGTGTTCAGTGCCCGCACCGCGCCGCGCAGCGGACCGGGCGCGTTGGTCGAGGTGAGCAGTACATCCAATACCGTTGTCTCGGTGATCTTCTCGGGCGGTTCGACGTGATCCCCGGCGACAACTGCCTCCACCTGGCGTGCGGTCTCGCGTACCAGGGCCGCGGCGTCGCGTAGAGCTCCGGCGGTCTCTGCCGAGGGTGCCGTGTCCGGGTCGGCACGCGAGGCCAGCACACCGGCCCGGGCCAGTGCGTGCGCTGACCGACCGCTGACGGCCAGCACCCGCAACAGTCGCTTCGCGCCGCGTCTGCTGCGGGTCGTCGGCCCGAGTACCAGCGGCTTACCGGACGTCAGAACGTCTTTGAGGGCGTTGTCGAGTGTGCGCGTCGACGCCACCAGGTCGGTTGCACCTCCCGGCGCGAGAACGGATTCGACACTGGACTCGATCAACGCATCCAATTGCTCGAGGTAGGTGTCGACGTTGCTCACCAATGTCTTTCGGGTGCTGGTCGAGAAGATGAAGTAGGCCGACGCCATTCCGACGGCACCACCGACAGCAGTCTCGACGATGCGAAGCTCGAGCACCTCGATACTGAACGTGCCGAGCAACCCGTAGAGCATCGCGAGCAGGATGGTCACGAAGAACGACAGCAGCGCATACGCGACCGTCACCAGGTAGAACGCGAAGAAGACGCAGACCACGATCAGCACCAGTTGCACGGGCTGGTTGCTGCCCACCAACGCGGCGATCACCACCCCGGCGAGCACGCCCGCAATCGTTCCGAGAACGCGTTGGCCTGCCCGCTTGAGGATTTCACCTCGAGTCGACGCCCCCGTGAACACCAGAAAGGCCGTCAGCACCGCCCAGTACCAGCGGTCGGGAGAGACGAGTTCGCCCAGTACCGTTGCGGCACTCGTGGCGACGGCTACCTGAACGGCGGCCTTGGTGCTGGGATGCAGACCACTCGGGGTGTCCTCGGCCGCGGGTTCGGACGGGCCGATATCGGGGGCCGTCGACGCCGAGACGGCGTTGGTGGTGATGTGATGAATGGCTATGTGCGCCTGGACGGCTCGCTGCGCGGACACCGTCGCGATTCCGGCGGGGGTGGACGGATCGGCCCGCTCGGCCGCTGCAGCCGCCAACCGTCGAGCGGCCCGCAGCTGCTCCGAGGACGGCGTGTTCTGCAGACACGATCCGAGCGCGGTGGTCGCCTGCCCCAGGGCCGTCGGCCACGGCTTGGTGGGATCGAGAGCCCACAGTGAGCTGACGAGTTGCTCGGTCGCGATCTGGGCGTCGAACACTCGGAGCGACAGATCGGCGCTGGTGACGCTGAGCAGCTGTCCGGCATCGTGTCGGTCGAGCCAGTCGTCGATCATCAGTGCGGTGTTGCCGAGCCGGTCGAGTCTGCGGCGCACCAGGTTCAGGTCGCGGCTCTGCCCTGCCGAGGCCGCCTCGAGCACCGAGGCCGATACCGCTCGCATCGCGAACAGCAATCGGCGCACCTCCACGACCGGCCGGTCCGGGAAGACGACGGCCCGCACGAACAGGGCGATCAGCAAGCCGCCGAGGATGGCCGCGATCAACATCGGCAGTTGCTCCGGTGTCGCGCGCAGGAACAGTGCGAAGAAGTACGAAATGAACGACACCATCCCCAACGCCGTACCGCGAGGGCCGAATCTGCGCACCCACACCGCCGTGAAGAGGACCGCGATGAATCCGACGTCGGCAACCTTGCCGAGTTCGGAGAGCAACGCCGCCAACGTCACAGCCGCCGACGCAGGCAGTGCCATCAGCGCGGTGGTGATCAGCCGACTGCGTTGATCTCTGTCCTTCACCGCCGCCGACGCCTGCATCGCCACGACGGTTCCGAGCATCGCCACCGTCACCGGTTGGCCGATGGCGCGTGTGGTCAGCACCAGCGTCACCATCGCCAACAGCACCGTCAGCGTCGTAGCCGACGCACTGCGCAGCCGTACCTGCCCGGGGTCCGAGGCGTCGAGGATCCGGGCGAGGCGCTTCATTCCCCGATTCTGCGCTACGGCTCAGCCCCGTGCCGCCCGGATCGCAGGAGCCGACGAATGCGGGAGCAACCGACTCATCTCCGACGGCGTGATCACCTCAACGGTCGCCGATTCGTCCAACCGATACGGCTGCGTGGAGATGATGCCGGCGAGGTGTTTGCGCAGCCGCGACATCTCGGCCCGCACCGTAATCGCGCGGCCGTCGTCGCCGAAGAGATCGGCCGCCATCTGTGAGGCGGTACGTCCTTGGCGATGGGTGGCGAGCAGGTACATGATTTCGGCGTGCCGGGGTGTCGGTTCGTGGGTCCACTCCCCCACCTCGCTGCGCACTTCGATGCGAGGCTTCTGCGAATTGCGCAGGTCGATACGGATTCTCGTCGATCCGATGTCGGCGGCGCCGGAATCCATCGTGCTGGTGGGTCGGACGAGCCATCCACCGGGCAGGGGTTCGAAGTCGCACACGCCCAGGGTCGGCAGCCAGAAGCGTCCGGTCGCGAGATCCTCGGGCAGCAGGATGCGATTGCGCAGCGCTACCGATTCGACGGCCGCGACCCAGCCGTTCGCGTCGACGGCCAGGGCCGGGGATTGCAGTCGCGCGAGCATCGGTGCGGCCACCGACCGCAGTCGATCGAGTGTGCTCCGGTGCAGTTCTCGCAGTTGGGATTCGGCCAATCGTGCGACGGCGTCGACCAGCGCGATAGTGGTGGGGTGCACCGTTTTGGCCGGCCCACTGACGTCGATGGCGCCCAACACCTGACCGGTTCGCGGATCACGGATCGGCGCGCCGGCGCAGGTCCACGAATGATGGCTGCGCACATAGTGTTCGGCCGAGAAGATCTGGACCGCGCGGCGTGAGACCAGGGCAGTTCCGATGGCGTTGGTACCCACCGAATCCTCGGCCCAGTTCGCGCCCTCCACGAAGCCGAGGTCGTCGGCCCGGTCCAGCACCGAGGTCGATCCGCTGCGCCACAACACCCTGCCGTGCCGATCGGCGACCACGAGAATGTTGTCGCCGTCCTGCACCACCGACTCCAGTCCGCGCGCCAGGTCGTCGAGGATGTCGAACAATCCCGATTCTCGACGGCTGAGCTCGAGGTCGGAGACGTCCATCTGCGTCTCGGCGGGGTTACCCAACTCCGGATCGATACCCAGGGTCTGCAACCGCCGCCACGAGTCCCCGATGACCTCGCGGGGCCGTGCGGGCGACTTGCCGCCGGTCATGGTCGCGTCGTACACGGCCGTGAGAATCTGCGCGTAGCGGCGCGGGTCTTCGCCGGCCGCCAGCGCAGGTTCGGGGCCTGTCGACTGCGTCATCACAGCCAATTGTGCTCCAGCTCACAAATCGGAATGAACGGGGGTCACCGATAGACCAGACCACCGTCGATCAACGGTGCCTGGCCCGTCATGTAGTCCGAGTCGGGCCCGGCGAGATACGAGACGAACGCTGCGACGTCCTCGGGCGTCTGCGCGCGACCGAGGGCGATACCGCCGACGAATTTGTCGTACGTCTCGCCTTCGGCGGCACCGGTCAACTCGGCGAATCGCTTGTCGATGGTGACCCACATGTCGGTTCCGACCACACCGGGGCAGTACGCGTTGACGGTGATTCCCTCGGCGGCATACTCCTTCGCCGCTGCCTGGGTCAGGGCACGAACCGCGAATTTCGTTGCGCTGTAGACCCCGAGCATCGCGAACCCGTCGTGACCGGCGATCGAGGACGCGTTGATGATCTTGCCCTTCTGACCTAGAACCTTGAATTTCGCTGCGGCAGCTTGGATTCCCCACAGCACGCCGTCGACGTTGACGGCCCAGATCTTCGCGACGTCCTCGGGGCGCACATCGTCGAGTGGGGCGACCTGCGCGATGCCCGCGTTGTTGACGATCACGTCGAAGCCGCCGAGTGCCTCGTTGGTGTGTTCGACGGCGGCGAACACCTGATCGCGATCGCTGACATCGGCCACGAATGTCGTTGCTTTCGAGCCTGTTCGACGCACCTCGTCGGCCACGTCTGCAATCTTGTCCTCGTTCAGGTCGGCCAGGGCGATGTCGTGGCCGTCGTTCGCCAACCGCAACGCGATGGCCCGGCCGATGCCCTGCCCGGCGCCCGTCACCAACACCGCGCTCATGACGCTGCTCCGGTGGAGGGGTCGACCAGGACCTTCATCTTGGTGCCCGCATGCAGCGCCTCGAATCCGTCGTCGATGACGCCGTCGAGCGTGATCTTGTCCACCCACCCCGTCGTGTCGTAGTGGCCCTGGCTCATCAGGTCGATGACGGCCTCGTAGTCGGCGGCGGTGTAGCAGAGCGAGCCCTGAATCCGAGATTCGTTCATCACCAGCTTCTGCAGCGGTGTGGTCAAAGGCTTTTCGTAGATCGCGACGCTGACCAGCGGCTTGCGCGCTCCGATGCATCCGAGCGCGGTCTCGACGGCGGGTTGCACGCCTGCCGCGTCGTAGATGGCGTCGGCCCCGTTGCCGTCGGTGAGGTCGGCGATGAACGCGGGGACGTCGACGGCCGTCGGATCGAGTGTCTTCGCACCGAGTGCTTCGATCGATGCCCGACGCGTCGGCGACGGTTCGACGACGTAGACGTTGTCGAGACCCTTGCCGCGCAGGGCGAACCACAGTCCGATGCCGATGGGGCCGGCTCCGAACACCATCGCGGTGTCCTCGGGCTTCGGATCTCCCAGTGTCGCAGCGTGATAGGCGACCGACATCGGTTCTACGAGGGCTCCGAGTTCGAGCGAGACGTTGTCGGGCAAGGCATGGATCATGTCGGTGGGCACCACGGTGTATTCGGCCATTCCGCCGTCGGACATCAGTCCGTGGAAACCGATCTGCGCGCAGATGTTGTAGTTGCCGGCCCGGCACGGTCCACAGTGGCCGCAGCGGTACAGCGGCTCGATGGCCACGCGGTCGCCCACCGCGATGCCGGTCACGCCCTTCCCGAGCTCGGTGACCGTTCCCGAGAACTCGTGGCCCAGCACCAGCGGCATCTCCTGTCCGGTCAGCGGATGCGGCGAGGTGGGGATGAAGATGGGGCCCGCGTAGTACTCGTGCAGGTCGGTTCCGCAGATTCCGTTGAACCCGACCTTGACCTTGACTTGGCCTTCACCGGGACTGGGCTCGGGAACGTCGGTGATCTCCACCTTGTTGGGTCCGTAATACACAGCTGCGCGCATCGGTTCTCACTCCTGACTGGATCGGATATGCACACAGGTCTATGTGACCCGGAGCACAAGCGCCAGGGTTGCAGCGCGTTGCAGTGCCGCGGCCGGGCTGCAACCTGCCGCAACCCTGACGCGCGATTGTGATCGAGCTCATAGTGACGGCGACACTGTCGCCTCACGGAAACGAGCACCACATGACCGCAACCGCAGATCGACCTGTGAGAAATCCGAAAATCGATACCCCACAGGGCAACTGGCTCCTGTTCGGAATCGCCAACCTGGCCGTCGTAGTCGTCGTTTCTCTGGCGACCTGGTATCTGCTGGCCGACCCCACCACCAGCCCGTGGAACTTCTATCCCCTCCCGTTCAACGCGGCGCTGTTCTGGGCAATTCTGTTCATCGTGTTCATCGGATTCGATTGCGAGTTCGCCGGTTTCGACTCCCTGAAGCAACCGGTGCGCGGGCTCGCCATCCTCGTCTCCACTGGCGTCTTCGCCGTTGCGGTCACCTGGATCCTCGGCAACGGGCTCGGTGCGCTGTATCCGGATTTCGCCGGCTCTCGTGCGGGCGGACTGGGATATTTCGCTGGTGCTCTGTTCGTACTCTTCGGATTCGGCACCTGGGTGATGGTGGTCCTCAACTGGCAGCACTGGCCGTGGACCGTACTGCGTATGAAGCAACCGCTGATCGGGCTGTGCGAGATCGCCTTCGTCGCCGTCCCGACTCTCGCGTTGTACTTCGTGTTCGGATTGCCCTCGGTCTCGCTCTCGGCCACAGATCCTGTGATGTCCGTCGACACTGCCCTGGGTTGGTTCTATTCGATCGTCGTGTCGGTGATCCTCACCGGCCAGACCCTCGACAACTGGCCGTGGAAACTGGCAGGCGGCGGCGGACGTACCGCACTGGCGGCAACGGTCGGCAACGCCGTTCTCGGTACGGCGATCTACTTCCTGATGGTTCCACTGGCGAAGCTGCTCGTCGGGTCCGATGCCACGGCCGAACTCGGCTCCGTGATCAACCAGTTCCCTGCGCAGATCGGCGTGTGCTGGGCGTTCTGGATGATTTTCTGGGCCAACGGCTTCGGTAACCGATTCCCAGCGGCGGGGCGCGCGATGCTGACATTCGCCCTGGCCATCGGCACGTTCCTGGCCTACTACTTCGTCCTCGCCGAGCACATCCTGCACGAGCCCGCGGTTGCCGCCGGTATCTCTGGGAACGCGCTGGGGTTCGTCGACTGGCTGGTGCTGTGGACGTTGATCTACGTCGTCGGATTCCAGTCGTTGGGGTTGAAAAAGCTGTCGGCCGGCTGAGTTCGATCGGGGTACTCCACCACCGAAGACCCGATCAGTCGTCGAGCGCTGGACACTGAAATGTCAGTGCGGCCCTGATGAACTCGACCCGATCCCGTTTGATCTGCAGAAGATGTTCATCGGTTTCCTTCTCCAGTCGCCCGAGGATGTCCTGCAACTCGATCACATCATGTCGGGCACTGCGCCGATTCTCCGGAAGCTCACCCGGCTCCACGGGAGAGGCAAGGTAGTCGAGGCGGTCCTGCAGCGAGTTCCGGTGCATCGCTCTCATGAAGTCGACGGCACCGGCAGCGTTGTCCTCGGATTCGGCCAGCTCCTCATCGGCCCTGGCCAGGTAATCGACAGTATCGCCCGACATCTCGATGTCGGTGCAGAGTCGACGGCCCAGACTGCGCAAGAACCCCGGGGTCGAGACCACCGACTCGAACTCGCTGGACGACAGGCCTGCCTTCCACTCGAATTCGAGACCGCACGTGGCTGCGGCGAATTGCGCATCGCCGCCGGCAGGTGTGTTCGGGTACAGCAAGGCAGTCTTGCTTCCACCGGGTACGAACGCGCTCAGACGGCGCACGTCGAAAGGGTCGTCGGGCTGACCGTTACGCCAGTAGAACTCTTCCTCGAATTGCGTGCGCACTTTGCCCCGCACCCGCAGATACGGCGTGTGAAGAAGCGCGTCACCCATGACGGTCAACGTCGAGTTCTCGCCGACGGAGTCGATGCACGGGACCAACGGAGACCGTGTGCCGGAAGCGACGGCAGGCTCGTCCTGTGATGACGAGGAACACCCTGTCAGAGCGACCAGAACAAGAGCTGCAGCCATACGACGAATCATTGTTTCCCCCCGGAAATTTCTCGAACTCTAACGCCCCAGTCAGCGGGACGTGAAATACAACCCAGTGCGCCTGTCGCAAATCGGAAAAATCCGGTGCAGACGACCGCGGTGAGCGCGGTCGTCTGCACCCGATTCGCACTGCAACCCACTGCAACTCTGGACCCCTGCGCGCATCAGGAGTGTGCTGGGTCACATCGCCGGAACCACGAATCGCTAGGAGTTTTCATGACCCAGACCATCGAGCCGATCGAGATCACCCGCACGCACACCCCGCAGGAACGGGTCGACGCCTGGCTGTCGAAGTTCGAGGAAGCCCTGGTCGCACGTGATATCCCTCGCGTTGCCGGCATGTTCGCCGTCAGCAGCTTCTGGCGCGATCTCGTGACGTTCACCTGGAATCTCAAGACCGTCGAAGGCCGTGACGGCGTCAGCGACATGCTGTCCGAGCGCCTCGACGACACCGATCCCACGGGCTTTCACACCACCGAGGTTCCCGACGAGGCGGACGGCGTCGTCTCGGCGTGGATCGAGTTCGAGACCGCCACGAGCCGCGGCAAAGGACATCTGCGCCTGACGGTGGACGCGGACACGGGCGACGACGTGGCCTGGACGTTGCTCACCACGATGCAGGAGCTCAAGGGATACGAGGAACGGCAGGGCAGGACTCGCATCAAGGGTGCGGTGCACGGCTCGAATGCCGACACCCAGAACTGGGCGGAGAAGAAGGAGATCGAGGAGTCCGAGCTCGGTTACAGCGTGCAGCCGTACGCCCTCGTGATCGGCGGAGGCCAGGGCGGCATCGCTCTGGGCGCGCGGTTCCGGCAGCTCGGTGTGCCCGCGATCGTCGTCGACCGCGCCGACCGTCCCGGCGACCAGTGGCGCGGACGTTACAAGTCGCTGTGCCTGCACGATCCGGTGTGGTACGACCACCTCCCCTACCTGCCGTTCCCGCCGAATTGGCCGGTGTTCGCGCCGAAGGACAAGATCGGCGACTGGCTCGAGATGTACACCAAGGTCATGGAGGTGCCGTACTGGAGCAAGACCACCGCGAAGTCCGCCACCTACGACGAGGTGGCGAAGGAGTGGACGGTCGTCGTCGATCGCGACGGTGAGGAAGTGATTCTGCGGCCCAAGCAGTTGGTGATGGCTACCGGAATGTCCGGCAAGAAGAATATTCCGAACTTCCCCGGCATGGACGAGTTCGAGGGCGAGCAGCATCATTCCAGCGAACACCCCGGTCCCGACGCGTATGTCGGCAAGCGCGTCGTGGTGGTCGGTTCCAACAATTCTGCGCACGACATCTGCAAGGCACTGTACGAGACGGGCGTCGACGTGACGATGCTGCAGCGCTCGTCGACGCACATCGTCAAGTCCGATTCACTGTGCGAGATCGCGCTGGGAGATCTGTACTCCGAGCGGGCCGTGGAGTCCGGAATGACCACGGGCAAGGCCGATCTGACGTTCGCTTCCTTGCCCTATCGGATCATGCACGAGTTCCAGATTCCGGTGTATCAGCAGATCGCGGAGCAGGACAAGGACTTCTACGATCGGTTGGAGAAGGCCGGGTTCCAACTCGATTTCGGTGACGACGGATCCGGTCTGTTCATGAAGTACCTGCGGCGCGGCTCGGGCTACTACATCGACGTCGGCGCATCTGAGCTGGTCGCGGACGGGAAGATCAAACTCGTTGCCGGACAGGTGGAACGGATCAGCAAGACCGGCGTCGTACTCGACGACGGCACCGAGCTTCCGGCGGATCTCATCGTCTACGCCACCGGCTACGGCTCGATGAACGGCTGGGTCGCCGATCTGATCGATCAGGAGACCGCGGACAAGGTCGGCAAGTGCTGGGGACTCGGCTCGAACACCACCAAGGATCCCGGTCCGTGGGAGGGCGAGCAGCGCAACATGTGGAAGCCGACGCAGCAGGAGAACTTCTGGTTCCACGGCGGCAATCTGCATCAGTCCCGGCACTATTCGCTGTACCTGGCACTGCAGATCAAGGCGCGCTACGAGGGCATCGACACCCCGGTCTACGGGTTGCAGGAAGTGCATCACCTGCGGTGACTCATGTGAGCGGAAGTTCGTAGCCTGCTACGAAATTCGGAGTGGAGCCTGCGGAACGACCGCAGGCTCCGCGCTCACGTGCGGCGCAGCCGCTCTAGTCGTACAGATCGATTGCCTGAGCCTTCTTGATCAGCGCATCCTCGGATCGCACCTGCGCGAGGTTGACGACCCGAGTCGGCAGCACCGAGGAATACAGCCAGTCCGTCGCCACCCGCACTCGGGCGGAGACCGTCGGCAACGCGTAGAGGTGATATCCGCGCGCGACGAACTTCGCCACCGGTCCGGTCAGCGGAATGCCGAGTGGTTTTGCGACACCGTCGAATCCGCCGAGGTCGGCGACCAACCCCAGATCCTTGTGCTTGTACGGACGTGCCTGCCCGACGCCCATCGACGCCGCGACATTGCGTGCGACGGCAACGCCCTGCCGCTGGGCGTGCTGAGCCGTCGGTGGTGTCGGCTTCGACGGGTCGGCGGCGAGGTCGGGGACTGCGGCCGCGTCGCCGATCGCCCAGACTTCCGATACGTCGGGGACGGTCATGTCCGCCCGCACGACGAGGCGTCCGCCCGCTGTCGGTAGACCCAGCTGCGCGATGAGAGGGCTCGGTGCGACGCCTGCTCCCCAGACGAGAGTTCGGGACGGGATGACCTCGTCGTCGGTGAGCGTCACCGACGTTGCGGTGGCCGAGGCCACCGACACACCGAGCCGCACGTCCACACCCCTGTCGGCGAGCACGGCGAGCGCTTCTCGACCGAGTCGCTCACCGAGCTCGGGAAGTACCGCATCGGCCACGTCGACGAGCACCCAGCGCACCTCGTCGGGGTCGACGGTCGCCCATCGGGATGCGATACCGCGAACCCAATTCTGCATCTGGGCAACGAATTCGGTGCCGGTGTAGCCCGCGCCCACGGCCACCACGGTCAACCGCTCGGCGCGTTCGCTCCGGCCTTCAGGGGTGTCGGGCAGGGCATCGGCCGCGTCGAGTTGCGCGAGCACATGGTTGCGGATGTAGACGGCCTCGCTCAACGTCTTGAGCCCGTACGCGTGCTCGTCGACGCCGGGGATGTCGAACTGCTTGGTCACCGAACCGGGCGCGAGTATCAGCTTGTCCCACTCGAGCGTCGACTCACCGTCGGGGCCGGTCACCGTCAGCTCACGCGCCTCGAAATCGACGGTGGTGACGTGACCGAGCACCAACTTGACGCCCGGCAGTGCCTGACGAGTGGAGACGGCGATGTCCCGCGGATCGAGCACACCGGTGGCAACCTCGGGCAGCAGCGGACTGTAGAGCAGGTAGTCGGTGGGAGCCACCAACGTCAGCACGGCGCGGTCGGGCCCCAGCAGCTTCGTCAGCCGCTGCAGAGCGTTGAATCCGCCGAAGCCGCCACCGACCACCACGACGCGAGCAGGCCGCGCGGGGGCCGGAGAACTCGAACCGAAACCGGGAAGGAATCTGCGCATATCCGAGATTAACCCGACGGCGGGAGGCCTCGCAGACGACGTTCGGAGGTTGTGGAGCGGAGGTCAGCGCACCCCGTCCCACACCGCGCGTGTCGCCGGCCTCGGATCGAGGGCGACGCCGGGCTCGTTGCCGAACATCATCACGGCGCGGTCGGTGCCGTACGAGTCCCAGCCGGGGGTGCCGTCGCGCACGAAGTCGACCCAGGCGCGGTGCATCAGGTCGGCCACCTGCTGAGGCGGGTTCGGTCCCGTGATGCGCGAGGTCTCGGGCTTGTGCAACATGTCGAACACGAACGGGATCTCGAGTGCGTGGCAGGCACCGAGGGCACCGTCGAACAGCGATGAGCGCCAGGTGAATTCGTAGACGAAGGCGTTGCCGGAGCGGGCTTCGACCAGACGCGTCGCCGGGATACGGAAGAACCAGTCGGTCATGACGGCGATCATCAGCTCGCCGGCAGAGGCGTCGGGAAGCTGTTCGCGGTACTTCTCCAGCGCCGACGCATCGGCTCGGTACCCGGCGAGGACCATCTTCACGTAGTCCTCGGTGAGGTGCGGGACCAGCCCGGCCGGGACGATGAAGAAGGCGTGCTCTTCGCTGGTGGTCCCGATCAACACATCCACCTGCGCGCTCGCGCCGTCGCCGATACGCGAAAAGGGCAGTGCTGGAACGATATCGCCGTCGACGTACGGCTCGAAGGCCATCACGTTCAGGGCCAGCTCACCCCACGCTCCGGTCGGGGCCTCGGCAGTGATCCGATCCGACAGTTCGCGTTGAGCGTCGACCAACGCGTCCACCGGTACCGAACCCAGGCCGTCGACCGTGGCCTCGACGCCGAGCGAGGCCGCCAACGCCGCGGAGACCTTTGCGGCTGTCTCGGCGGTGATGACGTGGTGCCCGGCTCCGCTTTGCAGAATCGCCCGCTGGAAGAGCCCGTCGGCACGGGGCATCGACATCAGGGTGCCGACGCTCATCGCCCCGGCAGATTCTCCCGCGATGGTCACCTTCGCGGGGTCGCCGCCGTAGGAGGCGATGTGGTCACGTACCCATTCGAGCGCCGCGACCTGATCGAGCATTCCGCGGTTGGCCGGGGCACCGTCGATCAGTGCGAAACCGTCGACTCCGAGGCGGTAGTTGATCACCACGGCGACGACACCGTCCCGGGCGAAGGCGGAACCGTCGTACGTGGGAATGGCGTTGCTGCCGTTGACGAATGCGCCGCCGTGGATCCAGACGAAGACCGGTGCCGATCCCGCGACGTCGGGGGTGAAGACGTTGACGTTGAGGCACTCTTCGCCGGGTACCACCGGCTCGCTGAGGATCTCGCTGGTCGGCGGCCGGTAGCCCACCTTGGGGACGGTGGCCCCGAGTTCGAGGGCGTCGCGCACGCCGTTCCAGGTCGGCGGCGGCGAGGGTGCCTGGAATCGGCGGGGCCCGAACGGGGCCTCGGCGTACGGAACTCCGAGGAACGAGATGATGCCTGCGTCGGTCCGACCGCGAACCTGGCCCTGAGGTGTATCGACGGTGATCGTGTCCATACCTCATTACTACTCTGTTCGGATCGGACCGACGCCCTCAGGCGGTCAGACCAGACGTGCCTCGGGTGAACCCGTCTTGCCCGGGTCGCGCTCGACGGAATCGCCGAGGGCGTCGTCGATCTTGGCGAGCACGTCGGCGTCGAGCGTCACTTCGGAGGCCTTGATGTTCTCGGCGATCTGCTCGGGGCGGGAGGCCCCGACGAGTGCGGCGGCGATGTTGTCGTTGGCCAGTACCCACGCAACGGCCAACTGCGCCATGGTGATTCCGAGATCGTCGGCGATCGGCTTCAGCTGCTGCACTCGGGTGAGCGTCTGATCGTCGAGGTAGCGCGCGATCATCTTGTCGCCGCCCTTGTCGTCCTTGGCGCGAGAGCCGTCGGGCAAAGGCTGACCGGGGAGGTACTTTCCGGTGAGCACGCCCTGGGCGATGGGCGACCAGACGATCTGCGAGATGCCCAGTTCCTTCGACGTCGGGATCACCTGATCCTCGATGACGCGCCACAGCGCCGAGTACTGCGGCTGGTTCGAGATGATCGAGAAGCCGTTCTGGCGGGCGAGTTCCTGACCGGCCCGGAGCTGGTCGGCGGTCCATTCGGAGACGCCGATGTAGAGCGCCTTGCCCTGGCGGACGACGTCACCGAAGGCAGCGATGGTCTCTTCGAGCGGGGTCTCGACGTCGTAGCGATGCGCTTGGTAGAGGTCGACGTAGTCGGTGCCGAGCCGACGCAGCGAGGCGTCGATGCCTTCGAGGATGTGCTTGCGAGAGAGTCCGGTGTCGTTGGGACCCTTGGGCCCGACTGGGAAGTAGACCTTGGTGAAAATCTCCAGCGATTCCCGACGCTCGCCCTTCAGCGCGTCACCGAGGACGGCCTCTGCCGCCCCATTGGCGTACACGTCGGCGGTATCGAAGGTGGTGATGCCCGCATCGAGCGCCGCGCGCACGCACTGGGTTGCGATGTCGTTCTCCACCTGCGATCCGTGCGTCAACCAGTTGCCGTAGGTGATCTCCGAAATCTTCAGTCCACTGTTTCCGAGGTATCTGTAAGCCATACAGAAAACGGTACTCCGGTGGTCAGTTCGATAGTGGCCGACGACCGAGAGCCCACATCCCGACGCCGCAGAGGACGACCGTCGCGACGGCCGCACCGGTCGACAACCACAGCTCGGTGCTGGGCCAACTACTGTGCACGACAGACGTCAGCGGCATATACGCCGTCCAGCCGTAGGTGACCACCATCGGCACGGTGATCGCGACCGGCACCGCGAGGCCGAGGGTCGCCGGTGCAGGGTCGGCGGGTGTGCACGCCACGTAGAGGTAGGCCGTAGCAGCCGGAAACACGATCAGAGACGCCACATAGTGAACGTTGTCCAGCGGCGGCTGCGCGAACAGTGCCGTCGCGCAGACCACCGCCAGAACTCGGACACCGACCATCGGACGCCCCCAACGCAATCCGAGTGCAGCGCCGGCCACAACCGACAGTGCGATGACGGCCACGAGTCCGAGTGTCCAGACCCAGTCCGAGGCACTGATCCCCACCCCCGACGTGGTGGTCGAGGCGAGCAACACGGCCGTTCCGGCGAGAACCGTCACGCCACCGCGACCCGGCAGCAAGCCGGCCGCCCCGAACAACACGGGTACGACGAAGAGACCGAAATACCACCGGCCACTGAACCCGTACTCACCATGGAACACGCTGTGCCCGAACAGCATATCGAGCAATAGCCCACCGATCGCCACCAGCAGTATCGCCGAGCCCGTGCGAACACCACGATCGGTGGCCGGGCTGTGGGCCTGGCTTTCGACGCGAGCCGCCCACGCCGCTGCCAACCCCACGAGCACGCAGAGCACCGGCACGACCACCGGTGTACCAAGCTCGGATTCGGCGAGGTAGTCGGCGTAACGCCGTGGAATGCCTGAGTACTGCAACGCTTCGATCGCGCCTGTGCTGAGCAGTCCGAGAACGAACGACGCGGCCAGCAGCGCCTGACGAACTCGTTCGCGATTGGCATGTACTGCGCTGCATCCCAACAGAACTCCGCCTGCCACCACCTCGACGAAGTCGGACGAGAGCAGCAGCACCGAGCCACCGATGGCGACAGCAGCGGCGACGGACAGGCCGGCCAGAATACTGCGCCGACGAACGAACATCGCCAGACCCGACGCCAGAATCACTGCCACCGCGACTCCTCCGCCGCCACTGGAGAACAGCACCCCGCCGAAGCCGGCGTCGCCGAGGATATCGATCCCGTCCGGCTGCATCGACAATCCTGCCAGCAATCCGGTCAGCAGTACCCCGAGCGCAGTCATGCCCGAATTATGCACTGCCGCCGCGATAGTGCCGGGATGCCGCCAGGATCTTGCCGAGGGTGGCGGAGAAGGCACGCAGTTCACTCTCTCCCACCGCGGCTCCCACCGCATCGGACCATGCATGTTGCGCATCCCACAGCTGTGCAACGGTGTCCCGCCCCTTGGGAGTGGGTTCCAACAGCTTTGCGCGCTTGTGGTTCGGGTTGTCGACGTAGACGGCCCAACCTTTGTCCACCAACAGGTTTGCCGTCCGCTGCACGCTCTGCCGCGCCAACCCGAGCCCGACGCGTCGCGCGATGTCGGCGACCGATAACGGCTCGTCCAGGGTGGCACCGAGAACCTGCCACCACGCCGGCGTCAGACCCGTCGGCTCGGTGATGTCGTGTGCGGCAGCGAGAAATTCGCCGTTGAGCTCGAAGACGGGCAACACCAACTCTGTCAGCGCATCGCCCTCGGGTGTGCGATGCTTCATGCGTTCACGAGCTGGTCGTAGTACTTGCGATCGCCCGTCTTGTAGAGGCCGTACCAGGCATCGACGACGGGCTGCGGAAACACGTTCAACCGCTCGAATACCAGCTTCGCGAACTCGAGCGGGTTCACGCCTCCCGCGGTGATCACTGTGCCGTCGGACACTGCCTTTTCTTCTCGGTAGTGCTCGTCTCCGCTGTATTGCTCTGCAGCAGTTAGGAATTCGGCAGCATTGGACGTATGTGGCCGGTCATTGAGCAGCCCGGTCCGAGCCAGCCCGTAGGTGGCACCGCAAATCGCCGCGATCGGTTTCCCCGCCGCAACCAGTTCGGCGGCCAGCGTCAGAACCGTGTCGTGCCCGGAGTCCCAAGTGTCCGCACCGGGCAGAATCAGGGCATCGAGGGTCGGAAGATCGGCGACCGAGACGTCAGGAACGATGCGGACACCTCCCATCGTTGTGACAGCCTCCCCGGTCTCGGAGGCAATGATCAGCCGGTTGGCGTCCGGGTCTTGTTCACGGGCCATGGCAAGTCCGGCGATGAGGTATCCGTACTCCCAGTCGGCCATGGTGTCGGTGGCATAGAGCGCAATGGTGGTCATCGGAACGTCCTCGCATCGATTGACAGGATGCTGTCAATCATCACGCGATTGACAGCAGACTGTCAATACCCGGAAGCACCCGAGTAGCTCGCTCGCGTGGACCCACCTCGTCGAGATAGATCCGGCACGCCGCGTGATAGCGCTGATCGAAGGCTCTACCTGCCGCTTCCGTGCCGCCGAGCGCATCCGCATCCCTGGCGACACCTCGGGCTCGCGCGAGTTCGATGGGGGTGTCGACGAAGACGGTGTAGTCCCAATAGTCGGGCAGCGGCGGCCGATGGAGAAATGTTCCGTCCACGACCACGATCGCATCGGCAGGCACCGATTCCAGCGCATCGTCGACCGGCTCGTCGGACGCCAGATCGATGATCCGCCGCCGAATGGAATTGCTTCCGTTCGGCCCCAACGGAATCAGCACGTGTGTTCGGAGCGCGTCGAAGTCGTAGGCATCCCGGTAGTAGCCGAGGGCCGACGCCCGACCCTGTCGGTAACGGTGGGCGCGCCGGTGATGAAAACCGTCCATCGTCACATGCATGGACGGACGACCATGTGCTGCAACAGCATCCACAAGCCATCGTGCGCACGTGGACTTACCGGAAGCCGTCACTCCGTCGATGGCCACCCGTAGCGGATGGCCCGGAGCATGGGAGAGCACGTCTCGCACCATGTCATCACCGACGCTCATGGGGCCAGGGTAGGCGATCCCTTTATCAACCAATTGGTTGACTACGTTCGGCGGGCGGCCTATTCTCGGCGGCACCACACAGTGAGGACACCATGGACGATCGAACTGAGCAGCTCAACAGGACGTTCGCTGCCTTGGCCGACCCGACGCGACGCGACATCGTCGCTCGACTCGCCGGGGCGGATGCGAACGTCAGCGAGCTGGCCGAGTCGTACGACATCAGCCTGCAAGCGGTGTCGAAGCACGTGAAGGTGCTCGAAGCGGCCGGATTGGTCACCCGCAGCAAGGATGCCCAGCGTCGTCCGGTGCATCTCGACGCCGAGGTGTTCGGCCTGATGACGAAATGGATCGAGCGTTATCGCCAGGAAGCAGAGCAACGGTATCGACGCCTCGATGCCCTGCTGGAAACCATCGCAGACGACAAGACCACCGAGACGAAGGAAGTGTCATGACCGCGCACGAAACCGAGATCGTTGCGGACGAGAAAGTCCCCACGATCGAGATCATTCGAGAGTTCGATGCGGCACCGGAGCGGGTGTTTCGCGCTCACATCGACCCCGAGCTGTATCGCCAGTGGGTTGGTCCGCGATCGTTGACGACCCGAATCCTGAAGTGGCAGGGCCACACCGGAGGCGCGTGGGCGTTCGCCAACGACCGTGACGGTGAGGAAATTGCCTCCTTCTTCGGCAGCTTCCACGAGGTGCGCCCGAACGAACGAATCGTGTGGACCTTCACCTACGAGGGCCAGCCAGATTCGGTCGCGCTCGAGACGCTCACGTTCGAGAACCGCGAAGGCGGGGGCACGCTGCTCAGAGTGCTCAGTGTGATGTCGGACTTCGCCTCTCGCGACGGCATGCTCTCCAGTGGAATGGACGTAGGCGTGAAGGAGGGCTACGACAAGCTCGACGAACTGCTCGCGCAACGAACGGGGCCGGCTGAGCAGCACCTGCAGGACGCGGCAGCCTTCACCGCACTCGTCCTGTTCGCGTCGCCCGAGGACTGGTCACGCCCGAGCCCGGTATCAGGCTGGGCCGCAATCGATGTCGTGAAGCACCTGATCGTGTGGTCTCGCGGTTTTCTCGCCGGCGGGGCCGGTATCGAACTGCAGACCCTGGACGTCGAAGCCGACCCGGCCGCGGCCTGGACCCAGCACGTCGCCGACATCCAAGCAATTCTCGACGACCCCGCCGGCCGGATTCTGAGCAACCCGCACACCGGAGACATGCCGGTGGACAAGGCGATCGAGATGTTCTATACCGCCGACGTCTGGATGCACTCCTGGGACCTGGCGAAAGCCCTTGGCCGAGAGCCTGATCTGGGTCAGGAGCGCTGCGCTGTAGCCCTGGAGGCCATGCGACCGATGGAGCAGATGTTGCGGGACAGTGGGCAGTACGGCCCCGCCGTCCCTGTCGCCGACGACGCATCCCCACAGGACAAGCTGATGGCGTTCATCGGCCGGGACCCGGCTTGGTCACCCCGGAGCTAAGTCGCCACCGCCTCGAGTTGTGGCCGAATCTTGTTCAGCGAGTGCTCGACCGACGCCTTCGACGGTGTATTGAAACCGACGACCGTAGCGTAGTCCACCACGGCTACTCCACCACCCGCCGCCGCAGGCAGAGTCGAGAATCCCGGAAGCTTCTCCAGGTCTTCCCGCGTTCCCCCGTTGGGAAGCATAACGACCAGATCGGCCGTCAACACGTCGAGACGCTCGGGGCTGAGCACGATGCGTCCGTGCGAGATGTCGGGTGAATCGACCAGACTCGGCGGCACACTGAGCCCGATGCTGCCGAACACCTGGGCAGCGCCGTCTTCGGGGTCTGCGACGACAGCAAGCTGCTGGGAGTCGAAGACGAACTGAGAGAGCACCGCTGTCTTTCCGTCGAGTCCCGGATAGTCCTTCTTGATGTCGTCGGTGACGGCGTGGCCCTCGTCGATGATTCGCCGAGCGTCGTCTTCCCGATCGAGCACAAGGCCAAGGGTCTCGATCTGCGATTCCCAGGTCTCGACCCTGTCCGACTTGGGCAAGATTGTCGGTGCGAAATCCGCCAGACCTGCATACGGTTCGATCGACGCGATCCCCGACACCAAGATCAGATCCGGCTGCAGCGCCGCGATCTGCTCGGTCGGCACCGCACCGTCCATCTGGCCGACTGCAGCCGGGTCGAGCATCTCGGCATCGGAACTCACTGCCGACTGCCAGGGGTAGAGCCCACGTTCGTCGCCGTTCGATCCGGCAGAGACGTACCCGACGGGTTGCACATCGAATTCCAGCAGCGCGTCGACCCACTGCTGCCCGAAGGCGACTATGCGCTCCGGCGTTCCCGTGATCTGTGTCGGCCCGGCAAGTGTGTCGATCGTGACGGTGCGGGCGTCGGTTCCGGCGTCGTCGGCTGCCCCGCTACTGCACGCGACCAGCGCCGACGCGGTTGTCAGAACGAGCACACACCCCAGGAATGTCCGTTTCATCCGCAGAAGTTAGCACAGGCTCACCTTGCTACGGTGGGCTACCTTCACAGGTATTTCTTCAGCTCCATCTTCGCGATCGACATCTTGTGCACCTCGTCCGGACCGTCGGCGAGCCGCAGCGTGCGGATGTGCGCGTACATCATCGCGAGCGGGAAGTCGTTGGACACTCCGCCTCCGCCGTGAACCTGGATGGCACGATCGATGATCTTCAGCGCCATCTCCGGTGCCGCAACCTTGATGGCGGCGATCTCGGTACGCGCTTCCTTGTTCCCGACGGTGTCCATCAGGTACGCGGCTTTGAACGTGAGCAGTCGAGTCTTCTCGATCTCGATGCGCGCCTCGGCGATCCAGTCCTGAATGTTCGAGCGCATCGCCACCGGCTTGCCGAACGTCACTCGCGATACCGCACGGCGACAGAGCAATTCGAGTGCACGCTCGGCCACGCCGATCGTGCGCATGGCGTGGTGGATCCGGCCCGGCCCCAAGCGGGCCTGGCTGATGGCGAAGCCCTCACCCGGCCCCTTCAGCACATCCTTCGCCGGCACCCGCACGTCCTCGAAGAGCACCTCGGCGTGGCCTTCGCGGTCGATGTACCCGAACACCGGCAGGTTGCGCAGCACCGTGACACCGGGTGCGTCGATGGGTACCACCAGCATCGACTGCTGGCGGTGCGTAGCCGCCTCGGGATCGGTCTTGCCCATCACGATGAGCACCTTGCAGTTCTTGTGCATCGCATTGGACGTCCACCACTTGCGCCCGTTGAGAATGAAATCGTCACCGTCGCGCTCCATCTTCATCGCGATGTTGGTGGCATCGGAGCTGGCCACGTCGGGCTCGGTCATCGCGAAGGCAGAACGAATGGTGCCGTCCAGCAACGGCTTCAAGTACTTCTTTTTGTGCTCGTCGGTGCCGAAGAGCGTGAACACCTCCATGTTGCCGGTGTCCGGAGCGTTGCAGTTGCATGCCTCGGGAGCGAGCAGGCTGCGGCCCATGATCTCGGCCAGCGGTGCGTATTCGAGGTTGGTCAGGCCCGGACCCCACTCGGGATGCGGGTGGAACAGATTCCACAGTCCACGCGAGCGCGCTTCCTTCTTCAGGTCCTCGATGATCGGCGGCTGGAAGTGTGGGTCACCCGACTCGAGCATCTGCTGCTCGTACACTGCCTCGGCCGGATAGATGTGAGAGTCCATGAACTCCAACAGATCCGACTCGTACTTCTTCGCGCGGTCGGAGGTCTCGAAAAATGCCACGGTGGGCCCCTATCGGTTGTTGTCGAGCAAGCTGTCCTGGTAGCGACGCATGCCGCGCAACCACCGGTCGTAATCGGCACCCTTGTTGCGGTACATGTCCAGTACGTTTTCGTGCGGCAGGATCAGGAACTGCTCGCGGTCCATTGCGTCGAGCACCACATCGGCGACGTCGAGCGGTTCGAGCACGGCACCGGCACTGAGAACCGCGGCAGTTGCCGCCGCTCCCAATGCATCTCCGGATTCACGTCCCTCGTAGAGCAGTTTGGTGTTGACACCCATCGGGCACAGGCAACTGACACGGATGCCACGGTTGCCGTAGGTGACGTTCATCCATTCGGCGAATCCGACCGCCGCGTGCTTGGTCGTTGCATAGGTCGCCGAGCCGATCTGGGTGAGCAGACCGGCCGCGGACGCGGTGCTGACGAAGTAGCCCTCGCCGCGTTCGAGCCAACCCGGCACCAGCAACTGCGCGGCGCGAATGTGCGCGCGCACGTTGACGTCGAACGAGAGGTCCCAGTCCTGCTCGGCGGCGTCGAGTCCGGGTGCGCCGCTGATGCCTGCGTTGGCGAAGTAGAGATCGACGGGTCCGAACGAATCCTCGGCCACCGCGATCAGCCGTCGAATGTCCTCGCTGTTCGACGCGTCCGCCGCAGCGGCGACGGCCGTTCCCGGCCGATCGCGTTCGATGGCGTCGACCACGGACCGGGCCGTGGACTCGTCGAGGTCGGAGACGACGACGCGTGCCCCGTGTTCGGTGAGCCGGGCAGCGATGGCACCGCCGATTCCGCCACCACCTCCGGTGACGATGGCAACTCTGCCTTCAACCTTCATGCCCCAGGTATAGTTGAAGTCAGTTTCAAGTTCAACCCTGGTTGCATGAACGCGCTGGTCAGGGAACGTGTCTCACGCCCGTGGGCGCGCCGGATCGGTGATCCATCCCGACCACGACCCCGGGTACAACGCCGCATCGATACCCGCCAACTCGAGCGCGAGAATTTGATGTGCCGCAGTCACCCCCGATCCGCAGTAGACGGCGACGTCCTTCCCCTCGGGTACGAGTCCACCGAATGTGCCATCGAGTACCTCGGGAGGCAGGAAACGCCCATCCGCATCGACGTTCTCGGTCGTCGGACGATTGACCGCACCGGGGATGTGACCGGCGACGGGATCCACTGGCTCCACTTCTCCACGAAACCGTTCGGGTGCGCGGGCGTCGAGCAGGATGTTGTTCTGCGCGAAGTCGAGCACGTCGTCGACATCGAGAACGCGCGCGAGCGATGGTCGGGCGGTGAACGATCCGGCCGCCACGATCGACGGCTCGGTCCCGATCGGAAATCCGGCTGCGACCCACTGGGCGAGGCCACCGTCGAGGACCCGAACGTCGCGGTGCCCGAAGTAGCGCAGCAGCCACCACGCGCGCGCCGCGGCCGTTGCTGGGCCTGCGTCGTAGACCACCACGGAGGAGTCGTCGTCGATCCCGGCACCGCGCATCGCTGCGACGAACGTCTCGGCGTCGGGCAACGGGTGGCGTCCGCGACTGTCCGGCGGAGCCGCCAGCTCCGCGTCGAGGTCCACGAATTGCGCGTTGGGGATGTGGCCGGCTTCGTATCCGGCTCGGTCGCTGCCGGTGAGGAGCGTGAATCGGACGTCGAGTAGGACCGGGCCGCGCCCCATCTCGAAGAGGTCGTGCAGTTCGGCGGCAGAGATCAGCGGCGAAGGGCTCATAAGGCTTCGACGCTAACAGCCTCGCGTCGGGAATAGCTCGGTGTCGATGCAGGTTGCCCGCAGGCGTGACCGAAACTGCATCCACAACACAGCATCTGTCCACCGCCGGGCTTTTCGAGCCGTTCGAGGTCAAATCGCTGAAGCTGCGCAACCGCTTCGCCATGGCCCCGATGACGCGCGCTTTTTCCCCAGACGGCGTCCCCGGTCCCGATGTGGCCGAGTACTACCGCAAACGCGCTGCCGGTGGCACGAGCCTCATCATCACCGAGGGCACCTACATTCCCGATCCCGCCGCCGGCCCGCACACCCGCGTCCCGCGGATCTACGGTGACGCCAGCCTCGAGGGCTGGAAGGGCGTCGTCGACGCCGTGCACGCCGAGGGCAGCGCCATCATCCCGCAGCTGTGGCACCTCGGCGTCGAGCGCGGCACCGAACCCCGCCTGTTCCCGGACGTCACTACCGTCAGCCCGTCGGGGATTGCACTCGACGGTTCTTCGGTGGGTCGAGCATTCACCGACACCGACCTCGAGGAACTCACCTCGCAGTGGGTACAGGCCGCGGTCAACGCGAAGAACACCGGTTTCGACGGCCTGGAGCTGCACGGCGCGCACGGGTATCTGCTCGACGAATTCCTTTGGGCCACAACCAACGTACGCGACGACGAGTTCGGCGGTTCCCTCGAAGCTCGGACGCGCTTCCCGGCGCAGGTCGTCGCCGCGATCCGCGCCGCGGTGGGCGAGGACTTCGCCATCGTGTACCGATTCTCGCAGTGGAAGAGCAATCACTTCGACGCCAGGATCGCGCAGAACCCCGAGGAACTCGGACGAGTCCTGACTCCCCTGGTCGACGCCGGAGTGGACATCCTGCACGCCTCGACCCGTCGCCACTGGGATCCGGCATTCCCGGAGCTGGACGGCAACGACGGAAAGCTGGGCTTGGCCGGGTGGACCCGCAAGCTCACCGGCGTACCGACGATCACTGTCGGTTCGGTCGGCCTCGACTCGGTGTTCACCTCGGCATGGTCGGAGGACGCCGCATCCGGTGTCACCGGACTCGACGCGCTGGTCGGTCAGTTCCAGGACAACGAATTCGATCTGGTGGCCGTCGGACGTGCGCTGCTGTCCGACCCCGAGTGGGTGAACAAGGTCGGAGACGGCCGCGTAGACGAGCGCATCGAATTCACCCGCGACCACATTCAGCACCTGATCTGACCCAGCGGGTACTGGTATCCACGGCAGCATCGCCTAGAACGGCGGTGCTGCCGTGTCGTCTGTCTCGGGCTGTTGGTTGTCTGGCGGGTCGGGGTAGGCGATGATTTCGGAGTTTCTCGGTTGGGTGGGGATGTGTGGTCTGAGGTCGTTGCCGAGGATGGGGACGGCGGTGCTGTTGGCGGGCAGGGTGATTCGGGTGGTCTTCGATGTCGATGTCCACAGGATCGCTCCGCCGGGGAGCATGACGGCCTTCCAGTAGCCGGCGGTTTTGACGCAGTGGTGGTACTCGCACAGGCACTGCAGATTGCCCACGGTGGTCCAGCCGCCGCCGAGGGGGTTGCTGTGGTCGAACGGGTTCACGTGGTCGAGTTGGCAGCGGGCGGCGGGGCGGTGGCAGCCGGGGAAGCGGCAGTGTTTGTCGCGAAGGCGGACGGCGGCGGTGGTGAGGGCATCGGGTCGGTAGTTCAGGGCCCGGTCGGTCAGGGGGTCGCGGGGTACCGAGTTGCCGAGGGTGGGGTCTGCGGCGATAGCGGCTTCGAGTGCGGCAGCAAGGGAGGCGTTGCCGAGATAGAGGCCGGCGGGTGTGCGGGTTACCGATGTGTGGATCGTGCGGTTGTTGGGCCGGATTGCGAAGGGCAGGTCGAGGGCAGAGCTGTGCCGTGTGCCCCTGCCGACGGGAGTGTGGGTACAGAACAGCGCTGCGGCGGAGGTCAGCGATTGCGTCCGCCGTTGCCTGTCCGCGCTTGCCCCGATCTCGGTCTCGGTCTCGGAAGGAGCTGGATCGGCCGCTGAACGGGCAGGGGTGTCCCCCGCGGGATCCTCCGTCTGATGATTCTCCGTCTGGTCGTGCATCGAAGTCGGTGATGTCGCCGTCCCCGGTTCCGGCGGGAGAATTGTTCCTCGCGTGGGGCTTGTTGTCGGTGGTGGTACTGGTGTCGGTGGTGGTACTGGTGTCGGCGGGACCGTCCCGGGTCGCTCTGGAGCGGCCCCTGTTTCGGTTCGGTCGGGTGCAGTGCCGGACTCCGGTGAGAGCATGGGCCCAGGCGCTTGCGCGGGGATCGGTGCTGCATCGGTGTCGACATCGACGGAAGTGCCTGTGGACGTGCAAGTCTCGGGTTCCGACTCGATCTCGGTCTGGGGCTCCGGGTTGCTGTCGGTGCGGCTGTGGGTCTCGGTAGCGCGTGTTCCCGACGCAGCGTTCGTCCCTGAGTCGGCGTCCGTGTCCGTGTCCGCTGTCGCTGCCGACCCTGGGTCCTGTTCCTGAGCTCGGGTTTTCGGTGTTCGTTCCCATTCCCCGGTCTCCGGGTTCTGCACAGCCAGTCCGAGTTTTTCAGCGAGGGTAACTGCGTCGGTGAGCAGGATCTGCCACTGACTGTTGCGCGCCAACTCCCGAGCGAGGTCAGGATCGATGGAACCGTGCCCGGCCAGATACGCCGGGTTCGCGAGCAGCCCGATCAGGGTGGCTATATCGACGGTGACCATCGTCAACGGCACCCGCCGATCGGGCAACGCCGCATCCGCCTTGGGGCAGTCCTCCCGTCGGCACAGGCACGCCAAGCGGGGTTCGCCGTGCATGCGGGCCATGAACGCATCGCACAGTCGTTCCTTCTTACCGCGCGGGTCTTTCGGGCACAAGGTGTCGGCCATCTCCTCGAGCAACTGCCACGCAGCGGCAGCTTCCGGGGCGGTCAACTCCGCCCGGATCCGGGCGAGTTCCCCGGCCGGGGTGTAGGTGACGGTGCGGAACCTCTTCGCGAATTCGCGTAGTGCTGCTGCTTCTTCCGGGGCGACCCGGAACAGGATGTCCCAGATCTCCTTCTCGAGTGGACCCGGTGACAACCGATGGGCTGCTTCGACGACCTCGGCTTCGACGGAGGTGACGATGTCGTCGGAGAGGTTGTCGAGGATCCGGCACACCGTGCGCACCCGCGGAAGGTCGATCTCCCCGGTCTCGAATGCTCTACGCAGCAGTGGGAGTCGGGTGTGCAGGGCGACGCCGACCGAGATATACGATTCGGCGACCGTCGCCGAGCACCCCAACGCGACGGCCATTTCGGTGCGCCCGTAGCGGCTGTAATGCTTGTGCTCGGTGTCGTGGGTGATCCAGCTCCGATGGACCTCGTAACAGGCGGTGATCTTGCGGGCCGCCTGCCGATTCTCCGCACGCGCAGCAGCAGTCAACGCCTCCAACGACACGATCGGTACAGCACCCATCTTCCACCCCCCGGTGAGCCGAAACAAGAACGCCTGTTCGAACAAGAAGAACAGTAACCCGGGCCACCGACAAGATTGCTGGAGCCGAACAGCAGGCGACTGACCTGCCATTGTTCGCCGCGTCGTTCTACACTCCACCCCATGAGCGAGCCTGATTTCACGGCGTCCGAGATGGCCGAGTTGCGAGCTCGGGCACACGAGGGCGATCACGACGCCCTCGACCAGTTGGTCGAACTCGCAGGTTCTCGAAACGACCTCGACGAACTCCGCTCTCTCGCCGATGCGGGCAGCAGCGATGCCGTCGACATCCTCGTCGAGCTCGCCGGTGAACGCGGCGACCGCGAGGAGTTGCGGAGGTTGGCCACCGCAGGCAGTCAGGACGCCGCGGACATTCTCGAAGAGATGGACAGTTAGCCGGGGCCGGGACGCTCCCCCAATTGCACGGTGAGTCGATGGGCGGCGTCGAGCAGCAGCTTGCCCAGCTCACGTCGCCGATCATCACGGAATCGCGTCTCGACACCCGTCAGGCTCAGCGCCCACGCAGGACCTCCGGCACGGTCGAACACGGCAGCACCGAGACCCCAGCTACCTTCCACCAGCAATCCAGGGTTCACGGCGAACCCCGTTGTCCTGGTGAGTCCCACGCGATGTCGAATCGCGTTGTCCGAGTGCGTCTCTCCCCACTCGGGAACCAAGTCGACTCCACCCAGGTACTCGTCCACCTCCCGATCGGGAAGGTGAGCGAGAATGGCCAGACCTGCGGACGCCACCCCGAGCGGAAGCCGAATGCCCTCGTACAACACGTGCGAACGCAACGGAAAGCTCCCCTCCACTCGAAGCAGGCACACGGTCTCCGCTCCGCGCCGGACCGACAGGAACGCACTCTCTCCGCTCTCGGCAGCCAACGCCTGCACTATCTTTCGAGCCTGGTCGGTGATGTCGTAGCGCAATGCCGCCATCGACCCGAGCAGGTAGATCTCCGGGCCCAGTGACCAGTGGCCGGTGGCGGCGTCGCGGTCGATGAACCCTTGGTCGGCCAGAGACGCCAAGAGGCGATGTGCAGTCGGTCGCGCAATACCGGTCGCCCGAGCGAGCGCGGTGGTCGAGGCACCCGACGGCTCCTCGCTTCCCGCCGCGCGCAGCAACGAACAGATCTTGCCGATCACACTTGCGTTGGCTTCCGCTGAGGTCACCCGCCCATACTACGTCCACTCAGTGGACGCCGAGCCCGCATCCGTTCACCGAACGAGCAAAAACCTGCATTCGCCGGATCCATATACACAGCTCAGGTTCACTGGGTGCAACGTTTGCTCAACGAACACATCAGGAGCTGCAAGTGACTGGAAAGACCTACGCGTCCGCCGCCGAGGCGGTCGCGGACATCGGCCGAGGAGCGACCATCGCGGTCGGTGGCTTCGGATTGTGCGGCATCCCCGATGCCCTCATCGAGGCCATCGCGAACACCGACGCCACCGAGCTCGAAGTGTTCTCCAACAACTGCGGCGTCGACGGCTACGGGCTCGGAATCCTGCTGGCAGCCGGACGCATTCGCCGTGTCACCGCGTCGTATGTCGGTGAGAACAAGGAGTTCGCCCGCCAGTACCTCGCCGGCGAACTGGAGGTCGAGCTCACCCCGCAGGGCACGCTCGCCGAGCGACTTCGCGCCGGCGGCAACGGTGTTCCCGCGTTCTTCACTCCGGCCGGAGTGGGCAGCCCCATCGCCGACGGCGGAATGCCGTGGCGCTACGCCGCCGACGGATCCGTCTCGATCGCGTCGCCGCCCAAGGAAACTCGGGTGTTCGGCGACAAGCGCTACGTTCTCGAGGAGTCCATCAATGCCGACTTCGCACTGGTGCACGCCGAGATCGGTGACACCGCAGGCAATCTCGTGTTCGACAAGACGGCGATGAACTTCAACCCCCTCGCCGCGATGGCAGGCAAGATCACCATCGCGCAGGTCGAGAATCTCGTCGAGCCGGGCGAGATCGATCCGGCCCACGTACATCTTCCCGGAGTGTTCGTCCAACGTGTCGTGCACACCGGGCCACAGGACAGGCGCATCGAAAAGCGCACCGTCAGTTCAGGAGTTCGAGCATGAATACAGGGTGGACACGCGACCAGATGGCCGAACGCGCCGCAGCGGAAATGGTCGACGGGGAGTACGTCAATCTCGGCATCGGACTGCCGACGTTGATCCCGGGGTACCTCACCGACGCGGTCAAGGTCACCCTGCACTCGGAGAACGGCATCCTCGGCACCGGGCCGTACCCCACCGAGGACGAGGTCGACGCCAATCTCATCAACGCGGGCAAGGAGACGGTCACCGTCAATCCCGGTGCCGCGTACTTCGATTCGTCGTTGAGCTTCGGCATGATTCGCGGTGGCCACATCGACACCGCCGTGTTGGGCGGCATGCAGGTCTCACGCACCGGCGACCTCGCCAACTGGATGGTGCCCGGCAAGATGGTCAAGGGCATGGGCGGTGCGATGGACCTCGTGCACGGTGCCCGGCGCGTCATCGTCGTCATGGAACACACCGACCGCGACGGGAACCCGAAGATCCTCGACGCCTGCACTCTGCCGTTGACCGGACAGGGCGTCGTGAATCGCATCATCACCAACCTCGCCGTCATCGACGTCGTCGGCGACGGTACCCTCGCACTGGCCGAGCTCGCACCCGGTGTCACTTCCGAAGAGGTCACCGCCGCAACGGGATCCGCACTCACGATCCCGTGACACAGATGTCGTGATACCACTGTGGGCTCGAACGTATCGACAACGTTCGAGCCCACAGTTCGAGGTATCTAGTCCGGAATCATGTCGAAGGTGTCCGGGTTAGGGCCGTTACGACCCTGTTCACCCTTGTCCAGGGCCGTGATGGCGTCGACGTCGGTGGAGCTGAGCTCGAAGTCGAAGATCTCGAAGTTGGCCTTGACACGCTCCGGCGTCACCGACTTCGGGAAGATGATGTTGCCCCGCTGAATGTGCCAGCGCAGCACCACCTGAGCGACGGATTTGCCTGTTGCGTCGGCGATTCGCTTCAGTTCGGGGTCGTCGAGAACGTTTCCCTGAGCGATCGGCGACCACGCCTCGGTGGGGATGGCGTGCTCACGGCCGTAGGCCCACACGTCGTTGTTGACGAAGTACGGGTGCACCTCGATCTGGTTCACCGCGGGGACCGTCTCGGTCTCCTCGGCCAACCGGTCGAGGTGGGCGGGCTGGAAGTTGGATACGCCGATGTTGTGGGCGCGCCCGTCGGCGACGAACTCCTCCAACGTCTTCCAGGTGGAGACGAAGTCGCCGTCGTAGCGAGTCGGGAGCGGCCAGTGGATCAGAAAGAGGTCCACGTAGTCGGTTCCGAGGTCGCTGAGGGTCTTGTCGAATGCCGTTCGCGCGTCGTCGGGCTTGTGGAAGCCGTTGTTGAGCTTGCTGGTGACGAAGACCGACTCGCGGTCGAGGCCGGAATTGCGAATACCTTCGCCGACCTGCTTCTCGTTGCCGTACATCTCGGCCGTGTCGATATGGCGGTAGCCGATTTCTAGTGCCGTTTCGACAGCCTTCGCCGTCTCGTCGGGATCGATCTGGAACACGCCGAAACCGAGCTGCGGGATCTGCTTGCCGTTTCTGAGCGTGACGTTGGGTACCTGAGTCATGACGCTCGGGTGCCCGCCCTCTCGGTGCTTCAAACCGGATGAAATGATGCGGTCGTGATAGTGCAGCGCATCCGGCGCGTCGTCGACCGTGTCTCCGAAAGCCTCGGCCGATCCTCCTCAGCCTTGATCTCTCCGGAGCGGCACTTCGACCCCGCTCATCCGTGGTTCCTCACTGCCACCGAACGCGGCAACGACGACACTCGAATCACGGCTTGGACGGAGGGCAACCGCGTCCAGAATCTCGTGCACGGCAAGACGTACTTCGCGGCGTTGGCGAAGGCGCTAGAGAAGACCGAGCGCGACGATCTGGTGCTCTTCACCGACTGGCGCGGCGACCCGGAGCAGATGCTCACCGACGACGGCGTGACCGTCGAGGATGCACTCGCCGACGTCGCGCACCGCGGTGGTGTCGTCAAAGGCATGGTGTGGCGCTCGCACATCGAGACGCTCGGTTTCACCGGACCGAAGAATCGCAAGCTCGCCCTTCGCCTCGAGGAGGCCGGTGGCGAGGTGATCCTCGACCAGCGCGTGCTGGTGACCGGAAGCCACCACCAGAAGTTCGTGGTCGTGCGGTACGGCAGGAAAGATCTGCCCGACATCGCGTTCGTCGGCGGAATCGATCTGGCCCGTGCCCGACGCGACGACGCCGATCATTTCGGTGATCCGATCTCACGCCCCTTCCCGCCCGAGTACGGGGAGATCCCGGCCTGGCACGACGTGCAGGTGCAGCTCGAGGGCCCGGCGGTGCGGGACGTCGAGGACGTCTTTCGCGAGCGGTGGGAGGATCCCGCAGCCCTGTCCCGACTGCCCTGGCACGCGATACCCGACATGATCCGAGGCGTGACGCGTGAGCCGTCGGAACTGCCGCCTGCGGCACCGGCTCCGGAACCTCGGGGCACGTGCTCGGTGCAGCTGTTGCGCACCTACCCCAGGCGGCGTCCCGCCTACCCGTTCGCGACCAAGGGCGAGCGCAGTGCAGCCCGGGCGTACGCCAAGGCACTCGACCGCGCCACCGAATTGATCTACATCGAGGATCAGTACCTGTGGTCGGTCGATGTCGCCCGCGTGTTCGCGGTTGCGTTGCGTCGCAAGCCGAACCTGAAGCTGGTGGTGGTGGTTCCCAAGCACCTCGACGACGACAGCGCACTCACCATTCCCTCTGCGCTGCTGGGGCACTCGGCCGCGCTCGAGGTCATCCGCGCTGCCGGCGGTGATCGCGTACTGGTTCTCGACATCGAGAACGACCGCGGAATACCTGTGTACGTGCACTCGAAGGTCTGCATCATCGACGACGTGTGGACCGCGGTGGGCTCGGACAACTTCAATCGTCGTTCGTGGACCCATGATTCGGAGCTGACGGCGGCCATCGTCGACGAAGAACGCGACACCCGCGAGCCCCTCGACCCCGCAGGCCTGGGCGACGGTGCCCGTACCCATGCCCGCAACCTGCGCCTGGAGCTCATTCGCGAACACCTCGGCCGGGCCGATGGTGACGACGCCGACCTGGTGGATCCACAGCAGTTCTTCGATGCGATCTCGGCCTGTGCGACGGCACTCGACGAATGGCACCGCAACCCGTCCTCGGGCCCGCGCCCGACCGGCAGGCTGCGCCGACACGAGATCTCCGTGCCGCCCGTCTGGCAGCAGCGACTCGCTGCGTTCGCGTACCGGCTGTTCGTCGACCCCGACGGCCGCCCGATCGGAATGCGCCTGCGCCGCCGCTTCTGACGTGCTTGCCGTTTCGGACCTGACATATCGGGCATTCGCCCTCGATGCCTCCCTCCCCTCGCGAACTCAGTGCTCTCGTCTTCGCCCCATCCCCACTCTTGACGGTGACCCTCGACCGAGCCCCCAACGGCAACACCGAACTGCACGTGCACGCAGGCGGCCAAGGCCATTGGATCGCCCGGATGGCCACGGTGCTCGGCCTCGACGTGACACTGACGGGAGTGTTCGGCGGCGAGATCGGGGGCATTCTTCGCGACATCGTCGAGCGGGAGGGCATCACCGTCGTCTCCGTCGACATCGGCCAGGAGAGCGGCTCGTACGTTCACGATCGCCGCAGCGGTGAGCGCGAGATCCTGGCCACCGTCGACCCGCCGCCGCTGGCCCGGCACGCCCTCGACGACCTGTTCAGCGCCGCCCTCGCAGCCGGTGCCCGCAGCGACGTCGCCATTCTCGGCGGACCGCACGAAGACGACATCGTTCCGCCCGAGGTGTACGAGCGGCTGTGCGCAGACCTCACCGCCCTGGGCAAGACGGTGGTGGCCGACCTCTCGGGACCGACCATGATCGCCGCGCTCGCCGGCGGCCTGACGGTGCTCAAGGTCAGCCACGAGGACCTCATCGCCGACGGCCGGGCCGAGTCCGAGGACCCGGCGCACCTGATCGACTCGATGCGGCAGATGCACGACGACGGCGCGGAGATCGTCGTGATCTCGCGGGCCGGAGATCCAGCTCTGGCGCTGGTCGACGGCGACGTGCTCGAGATCGTCACGCCGGGGCTGCGCATGGTCGATCACCACGGAGCTGGCGATTCGATGAGTGCAGGCATCGCCGCGGGGCTGGCTCAGGGACTGTCGGTCCCCGAGGCGTTGCGACTCGGCGGTGGAGCGGGCACGGCCAACGTCACGCGCCGTGGCCTTGGTAGCGGGCGACGCGACCTGGTTCTCGGCCTCACCGAAGCGGTGGAGGTTCGTCCGTACGAGAAGGCAGGCAAGAAATGAGAGCCCTGATCACCAACGACGACGGCGTATCCAGTGAGGGCATCGCCCTGCTCGCACGCGTGGCAGTGGAAGCCGGTCTCGACGTCGTCGTCGCCGCGCCGCACGAGGAGCGCAGCGGGGCCAGCGCGTCCTTGACGGGCATGGGCGTCGACGATCACCTCGGTATCGGATCCGTCGCCATTGCCGGTCTTCCCGACGTCCCGGCATACGCGGTGCAGGCGTCACCCGCTCTCATCGCGTTCGTGGCCACCCGCGGGGCGTTCGGCGACCCCCCGGATCTGGTGCTCTCCGGAATCAATCACGGACCGAACACCGGTGCCGCCGTACTGCATTCGGGCACGGTCGGAGCCGCGTTGACGGCACTGACGCATCGGGTCCCGGCAATGGCGCTGTCGTCGATCGCCACGGAGCCTACCCATTGGGCGACGGCCGAGCACGTGGCCCGCATCGCGGTGACGTGGATGATGTCCCACGGCCCGTCCGATGCCGTCGTCAACGTCAACGTCCCGGACGTTCCGCTCGCGGAGTTGGCGGGAATCGTGCCCGCATCTCTGGCCCGCTACGGCGCGGTCCAGGCCGAAATAGGCGATCGCGGGGAGGATTTCGTCACCGTTCGTTTCGACGAGATCCGAGCCGAGGACGACGATTCCGACGCGTCGCTGTTGGCCCGCAACTGGGCGACGTTGACGGCGATCCGTCCGCCCAGCGAGGTGGAGGGAATCGACCTGTCTGCGATGCGCAGCTGACCTGTTTCGTTCGAGCTCACCGAGATGTGTCGGTGAGCTCGTGCACACTGGGAACCATCACCGCACATGCCACGGACCTAGGGGGTCACCGCGTATGACGTTCCATTCTGTAGTTCCACCGTTTCTGCTCGAGCGGCTGCAGGGGCCGGGTGCTCGCGCCACTCTGCTCGCCGATCGTGAGATGCGCGCAGGCCGCGAGGTGGTGCAGGCTCGCACCGCCATCGCCCCGCGCACCGGCGGCACGCTCGAGCGCACGATCTCCGACGCGCAGTCCACTCGTGATCTACCCGGCCGGCAGGTACGTGCCGAGGGCGAGGATCCCACGGGCGATGCCGCGACCGACGAGGCGTACGACGGCCTCGGTGCCACATACGCGTTCTTCGACGAGGTCTACGGCTACTCGAGTCTCGACGGAAGCGGCCTGCCCCTCGACGCGACCGTGCACTACGGCCAGGACTACGACAACGCGTTCTGGGACGGCTCGCGCATGGTGTTCGGCGACGGTGACGGTGAGGTGTTCGCTCGATTCACCGTCTCGCTCGGCGTCATCGCACACGAACTCGCGCACGGGTTCACGCAGTACACCACCCCGCTCGAGTACAAGGACCAAGCCGGCGCGCTGAACGAGTCGATCTCCGATGTGTTCGGCGCATTGGTCGAGCAGTACACGGCCGGGCAGAACGCCGAGGACGCCTCGTGGCTGATCGGCGAAGGCCTGTTCCTGCCTGCAGTGCAAGGTAAGGCGTTGCGCTCGCTGCTCGAGCCCGGAACCGCCTACGACGACGACGTGCTCGGCAAGGATCCGCAGCCGGCCAGCATGGACGATTTCGTCGTCACCACCGAGGACGACGGTGGCGTGCACATCAATTCGGGTATCCCGAACCGTGCGTTCGCCGTTGCGGCCACCACGCTCGGCGGTCCGGCCTGGGACCGCATCGGGCAGGTGTGGTTCGACACGATGACCGTCGGCGGACTGTCCCCGACAGTCGATTTCGCCGGGTTCTCGGCCGCGACCCTCGCCGCAGCAACCAAGCGATTCGGAGCCGGTTCCGACGTTGCCGAGGCCGTGGCCACGGGTTGGTCTACCGTGGGGGTGAAGACAACAGGGCTCGAGTCCCTACCGAAGCCGAGCGACGATCGGGTGTGATCGAGAGCAGATGAGCCTGCGCATCGAGGTACTGCGAACCGGTGGTGTCGCCGGGATGTCCAAGCGCGGCGTCGTCGAGACCGACGAGCCGGAATGGCAGTCGTTGGTCGAGGCCGCGCAGCCGTACATCGCCGATCAGCAGGCCGCCGATCCGGCCGAGTCCAACGCCCGCGACACCTTCGTGTGGAGTGTGTCGGTGGGTGAGCACTCGTGCCGGGTGGGCGATTCCAGCCTGACCGGCCCGCTACGCGACCTCGCGGAGCGCACACTCCGCGAGGGTCGCGTCCGGTAGCGCGAGAACCTCGTTCAGGCCTTCCACTCCGCACTGCGTTCGTCGGTCGCCTGACCCAGCGCCTCGACGAGAGCGTCGATTCCGAAGTCCTTGCCGTACGACGGCGTTCCCGGCTGCTGACGCCACGACCGGGCGAGGGTTCCGCCGTCGACGGGGTCGAATCCGAGCTCGTCGATGACCGAGAAGACCAGCTTCTTCGAATCGTCGTCGTCGCCTGCGATCGGTAGTGCGATTCGACCTCCGGTCCCAGCGGGCACACCCTTCTCGAGCAGGTGCTTGTACCAGATTCCGTTGAACGCCTTGATGACCGGCTCGCCGAGTTGCTGAGAGACCCACACGCTTTCGGGCGTCCCACCCTCGATGTCCTCGATCAACCCGTCCCGCTGCTGCGGGTAGTAGTTGTTGGTCTCGATGATCGGGGCCCCGGGCTTGCGGGCGGAAGCAATTCCCGGAGCGAGATCGGGAACGTTCTTCTGCGGAATGCTCAGCAGCACCAGGTCTGCGTCCTGCGCGGCCTCCGCGGCCCAGACGGCCGTCGCTCCGGTCTCCGCTGCCAGGTCCGCCAGCGTTTCCGGGTCACGTGAATTCGAGAATCTGATCTCGTGACCGAGCGCCGCCCAACGCCGAACGAGGGTGCCGCCGATCAGTCCACTTCCGATGATTCCAATTTTCATATCGAGAACCAACACACTCGACCCGAAACAATTCCCGTCAGGATCCGATCGAGACCTTCGCGCGCGGACGGCCGAACTTCATGGCCTTGTCCACCACCTTGCCGTAGCGCAGTACCGGAAGGTCGCGGAAGTAGTTCATGCGCAGCTTCCACGGGGTCTCGCTGCCCTGCCTGGGGAAGTTGTCCACCGCCCGCAGAACGTAGCCCGCGGCGAAGTCGAGGAACGGTTCTTCGTCGATGGACGGGTCGCGCTCGAGTTCGACGGTGCTGTATCCCTTCTCGTCCATGTGCGCGAGCAGTCGCATCACGTAGTTCGAGACCATGTCGGCTTTGAGCGTCCACGAGGCGTTGGTGTATCCGACGACGAAGGCGAAGTTGGGGATACCGGTGAGCATCATGCCCTTGTAGGCCATGGTGCTGGGCAGGTCGACGTCCTTGCCGTCGACGCGGAACGTCGCGCCGCCCAATGCAGACAGATTCAATCCCGTTGCGGTGACGACGATATCGGCATCGAGGTGCTGGCCGGACTTCAGCTTCAGTCCGGTCTCGGTGAACGTGTCGATGTGGTCGGTGACGATCGAGACCTCGTCTTTGCGAATCGAGCGAAACAGATCGTTGTCGGGCACCAGGCACAGCCGCTGATCCCACGGGTTGTAGGACGGGGTGAAGTGGGTGTCGAGGTCGTATCCCTTCGGCAGCCACCCTTCCTGCATCGTCCGGATCCGCTTCTTCATGAACTCCGGGTACTTCTGGCTCAGGGTGTAGATCAGCATCGCCATGGATACGTTCTTGAGCCGAGTGGCGCTGTACGCCAATTTCTTCGGCAGGCGCTTGCGAAGGGTCAGCGCAATCGGATCCTGCGACGGAAGCGAGAGGACGTAGCTGGGCGAGCGCTGCAGCAACGTGACGTGCTCGGCATCGCGAGCCAGATTGGGGGCCAACGTGATTGCCGTGGCACCACTGCCGATCACGACGATCTTCTTGCCGGACCAGTCCAGATCCTCGGGCCAGTGCTGCGGGTGGATCACCTGGCCGCCGAACTTGTCCTGTCCGGCGAACTCGGGACTGAAGCCCTTGTCGTAGTCGTAGTAGCCGCTGCAGGAGAACACGAACGACGCGGTGACCGTGACCGTCTCGTTCGTATCGCTTCGATGCGCGGTCACCGTCCAGAACTGCTGCTCGGACGACCATTCGAGAGCGACGACCTTGTGATGGAACCGGATGTGCTTCTCGACGCCTGCTTCTCGCGCGGTCTCGACGATGTAGTTGCGGATGTCGGTGCCGTCGGCGATGGATTTCTCCCCCATCCACGGCTTGAAGCTGTATCCGAGGGTGTACATGTCGGAGTCGGAGCGAATTCCGGGGTAGCGGAACAGATCCCACGTTCCCCCGATAGCGCCGCGGCTCTCGAGAATTGCGTAGGTCTTGCCGGGCAGATCGTGCCCGAGGTGGCGCGCGGCACCGATCCCGGACAGGCCGGCACCGATGATGAGGACGTCGACCTCGGGAGTGGGCAGTACGGCAGTCATGTCAACGATTCCTTCGATGTCTTTCGATCAGCTGGTCTTGTTGCGAGCGCTCTCGGACCTGCCGAGGCGGGCCACTTCCTCGTCCATCTTCGGCAGGATCGTCGGCACGTGTTCGAGCATGCTGCGATCGCCGACCCGCGAGGTGATGACGGCTTTGAACCACGACGCTGCTCCCACCCACCGCGGCACGTAGACGCGACGCTTGCGCTTGGCCAGGCCGTCGACGAAGGCGTCGACGCACTGGTCGACGGTCATCGTCTTGCCCAGCGGGCCCGGGAGCACCGCGAGCAGATCCTGGAATGCGGTGAGGTCGGACTTGGCGTCCTGCACCATCGGCGTATCGATCCAGGCCATGTGTGCCGAGCCGACGTCGACGCCTCGGTAGTTGACCTCGAGCCGGAGCGCATTCGCAAAGTGTTCTGCTGCAGCCTTACTGGCGTTGTACGCGGCCAGGCCGGGGCACGGGGTGAACGCCGCGAGCGAGGAGACGACGAGGATGTAGCCGTTGCGTTCGATGAGCGACGGCAGCGCAGCGCGGACGGTGTTGAACACGCCCATCACGTTGATGTCCATGACACGTTGGAACGTGGCGGGATCGACCTGCATGATCGATCCGTAGCTGGCGATTCCGGCGTTCGCGAGCACCAGGTCGATGCCGCCGTACGCCTCGATTCCGCCGTCGACGGCCCGCTGCATGTCGTCGAGGTTCCGGACGTCGGCGACGAACGCGGTTGCCTTCAACTGGGCCGCGACCTCACGGAGCGGGGCTTCGTCGACATCGACGAGGATCAGCTGGGCACCTCGGCCGGCGAGCGCCCGCGCGGTCGCGGCACCGATCCCCCGTGCCGCCCCGGTGATCAGAACGACCTTGTTCCGTAGCGTCGACGCCGCCATGTGCTCCCCCTCGATCGGAATGCTTGTCTGCGAACACTTTGCATCTGATACCGAGCGGTGTCAAGATCTGTCTGTGACCATCCCTCACAGTGAAGTCGGCCGCACCTACCGAGGTGCCGATCCTCGGCAGCGGCAGCAGGAGCGTCGGATTCGCCTGCTCGACGCAGCCGTCGAAGTCTTCGGCACCACCGGCTACCGGACCGCAACCGTGGAGAAGGTGTGCAGCGAGGCGGGCCTGACCAAGCGCTACTTCTACGAGTCCTTCACCAACAGCGAGGACCTGCTGATGGCGACCTACGCCCGCGCCACCGACGCCATGCGCGAGAACATCCTGGCCGGTGCCGCCGCCGAGGCCGACTCCACCGAGCAGGTGCTTCGAGCCGCTCTCACCGGCTTCTTCACCTTCGTCGCCGAGAATCCGAAATCTGCGCGCATCGCCTTCGTCGAGATTCTCGGGGTCTCGTCCACCGTCGATGCGCTCTACCGCAAGACCACGACCTCGTTCTCGGAGACCGTGCTCCAGGTGGCCGAGGCGGTCGGTTCCGGCCACGGGCTCGCCGGGCCGAACCGTCGAACACTGGCCATGGGCCTGGTGGGCGCGGTCCTCACCATCGCCCAACAATGGCTGCTCTCTCCCGAGCGCGAACCGTTGGATTCGGTGATCGCCAGCGCCCACACCATCCTGGCCGCAGTGGTCTTCGGCCGCGTCGACGGTTGAGCGTCAGGTCACGGCCTGCTCTGCAGCGGCTCCACCGGCTCCTCCGCCGTGGCTCGCTCGCCGGACTTGACGACGACCACGCCGAGCAGAACCAGTGCGCCACCGGCCAATTGGATCGGTGCCGGAGCCTGACCGAGCAGCAACCACGCGAACACAAGTGCGGCAACGACTTCCATCAATCCCATGAACGACGCCAACCGTGACCCGAGGCGTCGGCCCGCGGCGATCCCGAGGACGTAGGCCAGTGCGGCCGTCACGACGCCGAGGCCGATGATCGGGACCCACCACGGCACAACCGCATCGACGAAGGTGACATCGGTGAGCGGGGCGGCGAACGGGACGATACCGATCAGCCCTGCGACCAACAGGATGAGACCACCGGTGAGCAGGCCGGCCCCGGCGAGCACGATCGGCGGGAGTCCGTTGCTCTCGTCCGCCGACAGCACCCAGTAGACGGCCGCACCGGCCATCGAGCCCAGCGCCCACAGCACACCGACGGTGTCGACGTCGGCACCGGAGATCAGGTCGAGCACGAGCACCAGACCCATCGCGGCCAGCAGTGCGCCCACCACGGTCAGCCGACCCGGTCGCTGTTGGTGACGGAACCACATCCAGCCGATGACGGCCACAGGCGAGGTGAACTCGATCAGCAGCGCCACCCCCACCTCCATCCGTCCGACGGCGTTGAAGAACGCGAGCTGGCAGCCTGCCACCGCAAAAGCTCCGTAGGCGAGCAGCAGCTTCCAGTTCTTCGCCAGCAGGCTCCATCGCCCACGCAACGCGAGAATCGACGGAATCAGCAGGACGGCCGCCGCCAGCAGGATTCGCGCGGTCACCGCAGCCCCGGCCGTCCAGCCGGCGTCGAGCAGTCCCGTCGCGAGCGACCCGGAGAGGCCGAAGGACGCCGCCGAGAGCAGCGCGAAACCGAGTCCCGAGAGTCGACGCGACCGCGCCGCAGCGTCGTGGGTGGCCGCGAGATCTACCTGCGCGTCATGAGTGTAAGCCGTCATGACATGTGACAGTAGGGAGTGACTTGGTAAGGTGTCAACATGCTTTTTGCTCATGACGCGGAATTGTCGTTGCTGTCCGCCGTGGCCTTGGTCAATTCGGCCGAGGACCCGGACACGCTGACCACGCGGGAGCAGCTCGCCGAGTTCTTCACCGAACAGGGGTACTCCGGCCGGTTCGACGGCGACGACGCCGAGCTCGAGGCGGTGAGGGCGCTGCGGCCGACCCTGCGCGCACTGCTCACCAGCAGCCGCGACGACGCCGTGGTGGAGGTGAACCGTCTTCTCGCCGAGTCCTCGGCCCTGCCCAGGCTGGTTCGTCACGGAGATCTCGACTGGCACATCCATGCCGTCGCCGACGACAGTCCCCTCGTGACCCGCATCGTGGTCGAGACCGCGATGGCCATGATCGACGTCATCCGGGCAGACGAGCTCTCGCGCTTCGACGTCTGCGCCGATCCGGACTGCAACGGGCTGGTGCTCGACCTCTCACGCAACCGGTCGCGTCGGTTCTGCAGCACCACGTGCGGCAACCGCGCGGCCGTTGCCGCGTATCGAGCGCGCAAGGCCCAGTAGGACCGCGGGGCTTAGTCGATCGGCTTTCGGGTATTCCACGATCGAACTGATCGAAAGGAATTACTCCCATGGTCGAGAAAAGGCCTCCCGTATCAAGCATGTCCAGAGCTGTCGTCAACATGTTGGCCGTCGTACTGATCTTTGCCGGAATTGCCGCAATCGGCGGCCTGATCGCCGCATTGGCCGGCGGCTTCGAGGGTTGGGCCATCGTTGCGGGCATCGCGGTAATCGCGCTGTTCGCCGGCGGATATCTGGCCGTACGCGAGGGCGCTCGTCGTCGATCCAGCGAGTCCACGCAGGTCGTCTACGCGCCGGACCACACCGACGAACTGTTCGACGTCGACCCCAACACCGGCGAGCGGACCCCGCACCGCGACTAGCGTTTGGATGCGGGGCCGCTGCAGGTTCGAAACGGCTGTGGGGCTCAGAACGGATATCTCTGGATGTCCGACTGCATCGTGACCCACTGCAGGTCACAGAAGGTGTCGAGGTTGACGGTGGTGCCGAAGTGCCCACCCGAACCCGAGGCCTTCACGCCACCGAACGGAGCGACCGCCTCGTCGTCGACCGTCTGATCATTGATGTGTACTGCGCCGGAACGGATTCGGTCCGACAACTCGTACGCCGCGAACGGATTCGCGGTGACGATCGCAACGGACAGGCCGTATTCCGATGAATTGATGATCTCGATCGCCTCGTCCACGGTGCGGTACGTGGTGATGGGTGCGACCGGGCCGAAGATCTCCTCGGTGAACGCCGGCGAATCCTTCGGCACGTTGCCGAGCACGGTCGGCCGATAGTGGAGACCGTCGAACGTTCCGCCTGCAGCCAGTTCGGCACCGGCCGTCACCGCGGACTGCACGATGCCGTCGACTCGCTTCAGTTGGTTCTCGTCGATGATGGGCCCCAACGCATTCGACGGGTCGGTCGGGTCTCCGACGGTGATGCGTGCAGCGATCTTCGCAAGCTCCGCGGTGTACTGCTCGGCGAGATGCTCGGGAACGAGGTGCCGGCCCGACGCCATGCAGATCTGCCCCTGGTGCAGGAACGATCCCCATGCGCCCGCCGATGCGGCGGCCTCGATGTCTGCGTCGGGCAGCACGAGGAACGCGTTGTTCCCGCCGAGTTCGAGGTGGACCTTCTTCAGTAGTGGCGCTGCAGCTTCCGCGATTCGCCGGCCGGCTGCCGTGGACCCGGTGAACGAGATGCACGGGACATCGGGGTGCGAGACGAGAGCGGCTCCCACATCGGCACCCGAGGGCAGTACGTGCAACAGACCGTCCGGCAGGCCTGCTTCGGCGAAGATCTCGGCGAGGATCAGACCACCCGAAATCGGCGTTCGCGGATCGGGTTTGAGAACGACGGCATTGCCGACGGTCAGAGCAGGTGCGACCGACCGCATGGACAGTACCGAGGGGAAGTTGAACGGACTGATCACGCCGACGACGCCCATCGGAACGTAACGCCCCACCGAGAAACGCGATTTCGCACTCCGCAGCACCTGCCCGTAGGGCTGCGACGCGAGAGCGGCGGCCTCGGTCAGCTCGGCGAGAACCAGTCCGATCTCGGCCCCCGCCTTGCCGTGACTCGATCCCGATTCGGGAACCAACCACCGCGTCAGACGCTCGGGATCGTCCGCGAGAAGCTCCGCGGCCCTCGTCATGACCGACGCTCGCTCGGTGTACGGCTTGGCGGCCCATTCCTTCTGCGCACGTGCAGCTTTCGCGACTGCTCGATCGAGGTCGGCGACGTCGGCGGCACCGACGGTGGCCACGACCGACCCGTCGGACGGCGCGGTCACGTCGAGGGTTCCACCACCGCCGTCCACCCATCCGCCGTCGAAGATCTTTGCCGTCCACGCCTGTGTGTTCGCCATGTCAGTCCTGCTCTTTCCTACTCGGTGTTCTTCGTTCGTCGAGGTTGGGCTGCGATCGCTGCGTCGAGCACCTCGGCCTCGGCCCAGGATCCGTGGAATGCGAACGGCACTCGGACGGGGAGCTTGACGCGTGCGAGTGGTTCGCGGGTGAACGAGTCGGCCTCGTGCACCAATAGTTCGGACAGACCGGACGCCGGATTCCACCACAGGGTCAGCAGGTAGCCGTCGTTCTCGATGCTCGCGCCTCGACGCTGAACGAAGACCGGTTCACTGGGGCTGGTCAATCCGTCCGGTCCTTCGAGCACGATCGTCTGTCCGGTCGAGAAGTCATGGCGCGCAAGCCCATCCGTCAGGGTCAGCGGCGACAGGCTTCGGGTGGTGGCGAAGTAGCCGAAGCGATTCTCCTGGCCCAGCCACGCGTCGTTGATCTTCGGGAACTCGCCCGCCACCCCGCTGTGCATGTGCTGGGTGGTCGTCCTGGTTGCGGTATCGAGCACGAACCGCCAGGCCATCGCGGGTGGAAACCAGGAATGCGAGTCGATCGGCTCGTCCGAATCGTCGGCCGGATTGCCCAGTCGTGCAATGACGTGCAGGTCTACCACGATTCCCGTGGCAGTTTCGTGGGCGTTGAAGAAGTGCGTCGGGGCCAGCATCAGGCCGGTGTCGTACCACGTGACTTCGTGGGTTCGACGGTCGAGGACGGCGAACCTGCTGCCGTTCGGTGTAGCCGATTCGTCCCAGAGCACCCCGGGCCGCCCCGCCATGATGCGGTCGAGGCGGAACTGGTTGGGCGAGATCAGGAAGATCGCGAGGTGTTCGCTCACGATGTAATCGTGCACCATTGCCGGACAGCCCATGTCGAAAGTGACGGTATCGACGACGGTGCCGCTGGTATCGGCCTCGTACCACGTCAGATTCGGCCCGATGGCAGAGTAGAAGAGCATGTTGCCCGTCGACGGTTCGATCTTGTAGTGCGCTGTGCACAGGATATCCAGTGCGCCACCGAAATCGTACGTGCCCTGCGTGTCCAAGCTTTCGGGGTGCATCGAATGCGGCAGTCCGCCTTCGTAGTACACCAGCAGGTGGTCGGCGAACAGGCCGACGTTGGTATTGGCGACGCTCTTGGACGGCGGTGCGCCAACGGGCAGATCCCGCTTGGCCTTGCCCGAGCCGTTGACGAAACCGCTGTACAACGCTTCACCGGCCTCGACCTCGATCTTCATGGTGTCGGTGTGCACCCACTTCATCCGGAACGACGCCTTCCCGTCGCGGATATAGGTGCCGGCGACTCCGCCGTCGCCTTCCCACCAGTGGTAGCGGTCGGTGTCGAGCGGCTCGAAGCGGGGGTTGTCGGCTACCCGGAACAGGGCGCCGGCCAGGTCGTCGGGCAGTTTCCCGATGACCTCGAGGTCGAATGCCTCGGTCTCCTCGTGCCACGGCGCGAACGGACCGTTCAGAAACTTGTTGGACGTGTTCCAGTCGACATCCGCCTCGTGGCGCGCAGTCGCAGGCGCGGTCCGTCGGACCAGTGTCGTCGGGAGCGGGGTGGGTAGGTCACGCATAGCTGACGCCTTTCGTCTCGAGACAGGACAGTTCGGAAGGGCTCGGGGAAGATCCGGTCCACGACGCCACCGCGGCTCGAACGTCGTCACCCTCGTGCGGAAGCCACGCGGCCGCGACGAATCGGTCGGGCCGGACGAGAACGAATCTGCCGGTGTACGTGCGCATCTCGTCGTCCAATCGACCGTCGACGTCGAGCAGTACGTTGACGTCGTCGATTCTCGGTGCCGTGCGATCGGTGGGCACTGCGGCCTCGACGGCGTGCAGGCCGCGCGCGATACCGCGGGCACGGGACCAGTCCCCCGCGTCGTGCACGTCGATTCCCATCAGCGCCCAACCGGTTCCGAGAATCTCGTCGAGCGGGCGGATGGTTCGGGTCGCCGAGTCGAAGGCCAGGGGTTGCCCGATCGCACTCCCGGTGTCGTCGCCGGGGAGTACGAGTCCGTCGGAGAATCGGTACGACGGGCGGTAGGCCATGGTCTCGAACCAGCGTCGCCCGTTCTCGGTGGCCAATGCGGCTCGGACCAACTCGTCGCGCCTGGCCGCGACACGAGGATTGGTCGTCATCACCACGCGGCCCAACCGCTCGGACGCGCGAACCACCGCGGCGGCGTGCGGGCCACGCTCGGATCGGTATGTGGCCAAGACGCTTTCGTGCAGACAGCCGTCGAGCACCCCGGCCAACTTCCACGCCAGGTTCGCGGCATCACGAATGCCGGAGTTCAGACCCTGACCGGCGAACGGGGGCATCATGTGTGCGGCGTCGCCGAGCAGGAAGCAGCGCCCGAGCTGCCATCGGTCGGCCACGAGACCGTGGAAGCGATAGTTGACGGCTCGTTCGACCTGAGCGGGTGTGATCGGGCGGTAGCGCGAGACGAGTCTTTCGATGAGCTCGAACGGTGGCGAGTCGGTGGCCGTGCCCTCGCCGTCGAACAGGCGGAATTCGTATCGACAGCGACCGTCGAGTCCGGGTACCACCACGTGCGGCCTGCTCGGATCGGCATGGTGCATTCCGTAGCGCTCGATGTGAGGGTCGCCGAGCGTGTCCACCACCAACCACAATTCCGGATGGCTGCGTCCGGTCATGCCGATCTTCAGCAGGTTTCGAACCGTGGATCGTCCGCCGTCGCTGCCGAGGAGGTAGCGGGCGCGCACCGTGCGTCCACCCGCTTCGATGGCCACGGCGTCCGCGTCCTGCACGATCGAGGTGACCTCGGTGTCGAACCGTACGGTGACATGGTGTGCCGTATGCAGAGCCGCTGCCAGCACGCGTTCGAGATCCGGTTGCGCGAACGGGTTCTTGAACGGGTAGCCCAGTCGGTAGGCGCTCTCCGCGCCACCGTGGAAGAGCGGTTCGTCGTCGAGGCCGTAGTAACGAGTTCCCGTGCCCGGCACGACGATCGGCAGAATTCGGTCGATGACGCCAGCCTGCTGATAGGTGCGCAGTGCCTCGTCGTCGATGCTGATCGCTTTGGGTTCGTCGCTCGTCGTCGAACGACGCTCGAGAACGATGACGCGGAGCCCTCGTGCAGCGAGCAGCAGGCCCGCGGTCATCCCGACCGGACCGGCACCGCAGATCGCTACGTCGTAGAGGGTGTCGAATCTCGTGTCCACACCACCAAGGTAGCGCGCATCACGTTAAATAGGAATGGTGTCCCATAAAATAGGACACGCTACGAGCTGACGACGGCGAGCCTCGTCGACAGAGTCTCCGCCGCGGCCCGCACTGCGGTGACGAGCACGTCGGTCCGATCCTCCGGAACACGACGTCTGATCGCGACGATGCTCAATGCCGCTGCCACCGAACCGGACTCGTCGAAGATGGGTGCGGCGATTCCCATCGCATCCGGGTCCACCTCCGCGACGGTGACGCCGTAGCCGGTGGTGCGGATGCGCTCGAGGCGATCGACGAGGCGATCGACGTCGGTCAACGTCCGATCGGTGAAGCGTTGCAGCACATGCCGACCCAGGATCGAGCGGATCTCCTTCTCCGGCAGCCAGGCCAGGAGCGTCAACGCCGACGCACCGGCATTGATGGGCAGCCGACTCCCACGCTCGTAGCTCAGACGCACCAGCTGCTTGGCCCCCTCGCACCGCTCGATGCACACAGCCGTGTCGTCGACGAGCCTGGTGAGCAACACGGTTTCCCCTACCTCGTCGGCCAATTCACGCATCACGGGTTGGGCGATCGTCGTCAATCCGTAACCGCGCCTGGCCAATCGAGCAAGTTCGAGTACTGCGACACCCAACCGAAAGCCGCCATTGGGAGCTTCCTCGAGAAACGATGCGCCGACCAACGTCTGCAGATATCGGTACGCCGTGGAGCGCGCACTGCCCAGGGCCTCGGCGACATCGTTGGCGCTGATCTGCAGGCGATCCTCGGTGAACATTCCCAGGATGATCAGCGCGCGGTCGGCCGTGCTGTTGCGTTCTCGGTATCCACTCGTCTCGGGAGCCATGTATCCATCCTAGTTCTGATTGTCAGGACTGCAGTGTCATCAAACGGATCTTCGCCCTTGACAGCTGTGATCCAGGCCATGAACACTGTCCTGTATTAGACAACAGTAGTCCTGCTTTACAGGACATTCCCTCAGGATGAGGAACCCATGAACCCCACCCACCAGAAACTGGATCGCGGCACGCTCATCGCCTGTTGCCTCGCGATCGGCGTCGCCCAGATGGGCGTCTCACTCGCAGCGCCCATTCTCGGCGTGATCCAACGCGACCTCGGAGCGAGCGCAGCGGCGCTGGCCTGGATCCCGGCCGCGTTCATCCTCCCCACCGCCATACTCGAGCTGAATTTCGGCGTACTGGGCGACATGTTCGGCCGCAAGAGGCTGCTCGTCTGGGGCGGCGTGCTCGTCTTCGTCGGCGACGTCGTCGCCGGAACGTCGGGAACCCTGACACAACTGATCGCCGGGCAGGCCATCGCCGGACTCGGTGCCGCCGCAATCTTTCCCACGTCACTGGCCATGCTGGTCTCGGCAACCCCCGATCGTCAGGAGCGAGCCCGCGCTCTGTCTCTCTGGGCGGTCAGCCTGGCGTTCGGTGCCATGATCGCTCCGCTGATCAGCGGCTTCGCGGCCGAACACTTCAGCTGGGGCTGGTCGTTCGCCATTCCCGCCGTTCTGGGTCTCGTCACCGCCGTGGTCAGCGCCGCGGTGATCGTCGACTCACGTCATCCCGCCGGACGCGGACTCGACTGGCCGGGCCAGATCACCATCGCCGTCGCCTTGCTCGCCCTGCTGTATGCGGTGATCCAGGGCTCCGTGGACGGCTATTCGAGCCCCGTCATCGTGGGTGCCTTCGTTCTCGCGGTCGCCGCAGGCGTCGCGTTCGTCGTCAGCGAGCAGCGAGCGCGCACCCCGATGCTGAATCTCGCGCTGTTCCGTACGCCTGCCTTCGCGGCGGCTGCGCTGATCGGTTTGCTCGCAATGTTCGGCTTCATCGGAACCGCTTACGCGCTCAGCGTGAAGCTCGAAGCGATCCTGCACGTCAGCCCGCTGCAGGCTGCAGTGCCGTTCGCTCTCATCCAAGCCGTACCGCTGCTCCTCACGCCACTGCTCCCGCGCCTGTTGATGCGCGTCGCGGCCCGCACCCTGTTGGTCACCGGACTGTCGGCATTGGCCGTCGGTCAACTCTGGATGGCTCAGCTACCCGGCGACTCCACCTCGCTGCTCGCGATGACCGGCCCGATCCTGTTGCTCGGCACCGGCTTCATCACCATGTTCACCGCACTGACGGCCGTCGCCGTCGGAGCCGTCGCCATCGATTACGCCGGAATGGCCAGCGCGGTAACCAGTCTCGTTCGCGAGACCGGGCAGAGCCTCGGGCCCGCGATCGTCAGCGCCGTGGCGTTCGGAGTTGCCGGAGCCACCCTGACCTCCACCCTGTCCGACGGTTCCCTCCCTCCCGAGGCGGTGGGCGTGGCATCCGGCGTCGCAGAGCAGGGCGGGCCGTTGGCGGTGGCCAACGCCGACCTCGGTCCGATCTCGGATCTGGTTGCACCACTTGCCAGGACGGCGCTCGAGACCGGCCTCGACATCGGCATCTACGTCTGTGCCGGAGCCACCGTCCTGGCTGCGCTCATCGCCCTCGTCATTCCCGGCGGAGCCCCCAGGGGACTCGATGCTGCTCCGATCGACGCGGCAGCATCACCTACGGCCGGGCGACTGCTGCCCGCCGGTGAGTGACATGTCCACGCCCACTCTCCATCACGTCTTCACCCTCGACGTCGAGCTGGCTCCCCCCGTGGTGATCGGGTCGACCCCACACGGAATGCGTCGGGTCATCCCGATCACCGGCGGCCGATTCCAGGGACCGGCCGGATCCGGGACGATCCTGCCCGGCGGTGCGGACTGGAACCTGGTGCGCACCGACGGCGTCACCCACCTGTGGGCTCGCTACACGATCGTCACCGACGACGACGTGACCATCATGGTCACCAACGAGGGCTGGGGCACCCAGGACGATGCCACAATGGAGCGCATCTTCGCCGGCGGTGGTGCCGACATCGACCACTGGTACTGCTCCACCAACCCTCGCTTCGAGGTGGCCGATCCAGGTTGGAAGTGGTTGAACCACAGCGTGTTCCTCGGCCACTTGGAACCGCCCACCCGCGGCGACCGGGTGCGTATCACCGTCTACACCGACGCCCCCGTTCCCACCCCATCGACGCCCCGAAAGGCGGATCACTGACATGACCACTCCCACCCGGAACAGACTGCAGGAAAGTGGAGCCGTGGGCACACTGCGCCGGACCGCCGTCTCGCACCTCGGCTTCACCGTTTCCGACGTCGCCGCCACCGCCGACTTCTACGGCCGCACCGTCGGCCTGACCGTGCAGGAGGAGCTCGCAGGCGGCGGCCTGCGCCTCGGCTGGGGCCTCGGACACCACGTTCTGGACCTCACCGAGGGTCCGAAGGCACTGTCTCACTACGGCTTCGAGGTTCGTGATGCCGACGGTATCGCCGGGATCACCGCACGATTGAAGGACGCCGGCCACGACGTCACGGATCTGGATCCGTCCGTCCTCGACCATGCCGTCGGCGCACCGTCGGGCATCTCGGTGACCGACCCCGACGGCACCACGGTGCATTTCCACGGACCGGTCGCGCGCCAGGGTGAGAACGCTGCCGATCCGGGACGACGCCCGATCAAGTTCCAGCACACCACTCTCGGCACCGACAACGTGGCGCAGATGGTCTCGTTCTTCGTCGACACCGTCGGATTCCGCATCTCCGATCAGCTCGAGGACGGCAAGTTCGCGTGGCTGCGCAGCGACCGCGATCACCACACTCTGGCCGTCGTCGAGAACGGTGTGCCCGGCGATCTCGACCATTACTCCTACGACCTCGCCGAGTGGGAGGACTTCAAGTCCTGGTGCGATCGCCTCACCGAGATCGGTGTCGACGTCGTCTGGGGCCCGGGACGCCATGGCCCCGGCAACAATCTGTTCGTCTTCTTCGACGATCCGGCGGGCAACCACATCGAGCTCTCGGCCGAGATGGAGAAGTTTCACGACGACCGAGCTACGTACGTGACGCGGCAGTGGCGTCCGGTACCCGCGTCGGTGAATCTGTGGGGCGGACAGCTGGCGAGCTGGCGCAAGACGAGCGAAAGCGAGATCTGAGCTATGGCTTACATCAGCTACGAGCACAACGGTATTCGCGGAGTCGGCGAGGTCGACGGGGATTCGCTGATCCCGCTGCAGGGAATCGACGCACTCGGGCGAACCAGTTCGCTCGAGGCACTTGCCGGGGCAGATCGCCTGACCGGGGAGCGTCTACCGATCGGCGACGTGCGCGTCCTCCCGGCTGTCACCGACCCCGCCCGAGTGATCTGCGTCGGACTGAACTACCGCGACCACATTGCCGAAACAGGACGCGAGTTCCCCACGTACCCGGTGATGTTTCCCAAGTTCGCCTCCAGCCTGATCGGGGCCTACGACGACATCGCCGTCCCACCGGAGAGTTCCGAGGTGGACTACGAGGGCGAGATGGCCGTGATCATCGGACGCGCGGGCCGCCGCATCACCGAGGAGAACGCACTCGATCACGTTCTGGGTTACACCGTCGCCAACGACATCACGATGCGTGATTACCAGTACAAGACGCATCAGTGGATGCAGGGAAAGGCCTGGGACGCAAGCACTCCCCTCGGCCCGTACGTCGTCTGCCCCGAAGAGGTCGACCTCGCGAGTTGCGGCATCCGTACGATCGTCAACGGCGAGAAGGTACAGGAATCGGATCTGTCGCAGTTGCTGTTCACGGTGCCGAACCTGATCGCAACAATCTCCACGTTCACCACCCTCGAGCCCGGTGATGTCATTCTCACCGGCACGCCCGGCGGAGTGGGCTACCGCCGCAAGCCTCAGCTGTTACTGAAGCCGGGCGATCACGTGAGTGTGGAAATCGACAACCTCGGGTCGGTGAGCAACCGATTGGTGGCGGAGGTGCACTGACATCTGTGCGTCTGCGCTGCCTGTGGCACTCGTCAGTCCGAATCGGGCTGCAGCGCAGCCAACATGCTCGTGTTCGGCGCATGTCGGCTGATCCACGTCGCTTGGACGGCGTGGTAGAGATCGGGTTTTCCGCTCCACACCGTTGCCGCGGGAACGTTGTGGGAGTCGAGTTCGTGATGCCAGGAGCCGTCGACGCGGTCGACGAAGTAGTCGGCCGCAACGTCCCACCACGTTCGATAGTCGGTGCCGTACCGTTCTTCTCCCGTAACGCGTCCGAGAGTCGCGGCTGCTCCGATCGCCTCGCACAACACCCAGTGCAGTCGACCCGTGACAACCGGCTGCCCTGTCCAGTCCGTGGTGTAGACGAACCCGGGGGTGGGCCCGGGCTGCCAGCCGTCGACGGCAGCCCGGTCGTAGAGGGACTCGGCCGCGTCGACGTAGTCCCGCCCGCCCGCAACGAGACTTGCCTGCACGAGGAGTCGCGCCCACTCGAAGCCGTGGCCGACGGTGGCACCGTAGGGCTTGAACTGGTTCGCTACGTCGTCGCGGTTGTACTCGAGCTGCGGGATCCACTCTGCCGTGAAGTGCTCCGGGACGCGCCACTCGTTGGCCGCGGACCATCGACATACGTTGTCGCAGATACGCAGTGCACGTTCGCGCCAGAGCTCGGGCGCACCGGCGTCGGCGGCGGCCAGCAGCGCCTCGACCATGTGCATGTTGGCGTTGATGCCGCGATACGGATCGAGCTCGGACCAGTCGACAGTCCAGGTGTCCGAACACATTCCGTACCGTTCGTCCCAGAACCGAGAGTCGACGATATCGAGTGCCTCGTCGAGAAGTTCCCGGCCACGTGCGTGACCCACCGCGGCGGCAGCCGACGCGGCGAGCACTACGAAGGCATGCGTGTACGCCGATTTCACTGCATCGGGCGAGGCCGCGTCGGCACTGGACTCGAACCAGCCGCCGTTCGTGCTGTCCCGCAACGTGGTCGACAGTCCGTCGAAGACGCGATCGGCTCTCCTGCGGGAACCCGGTCGGCCCTGCACGGACCCGAGAAAGTGCACATGCGCCATCCGAGCGGTGATGTACGTATGCGCCGGATGGTCGAGGTCGGGGTTACCGCGATCGTCCAGCCACGCCGCGCCTCCGGCGGGGTGGTCGAGTGTGGTTCCGAAATCCAGAAGTCGAGACGACTCGGTGTCGAGCCACGATCGATGAGAGGGCAGTGTCCACCAGTTGCCGGGGTCTGCTGGAGTCATGCGTTCATTGTGCTGTGCCCGCGATCGCCTGTTCGGCGGACGCGACAGTTCCCTCCGAATCGTCGAACAATTCGATCCGATCCTTGCCGCTCTGCTTGGCCCGGTACATCGCGGAATCCGCGTCCCGAAGCACATCCTGAGCTGTGGCACCCCTGCGGGCCACCACCATTCCGATGCTCGCCGAGACCTCGTACTGCCGTCCCTCGAACTCGATGGCCGAGGCCAGCGCGGCCCTGATCCGCGCAGCCACGCTGCCCGCGAGTCCGTCCGCGTCCGAGGCCGGGTCGTCCATCTGGGCGTCGAGGACCAGGACGAATTCGTCACCGCCCACCCGGGCGATGAAGTCGTCGCTTCTCAGTATCGCGCGCAGACGCCGTGCCACCTCGACCAGCACCGCGTCGCCCGCAGCATGTCCACCGCTGTCGTTCACGCTCTTGAAACCGTCCAGGTCGCAGAACAGCACCACCGCCGCGATGCCGGTGCGCGCGCCCCGATCGATCGCAGAGCCGATCCGGTCCAACAGCAGCATGCGATTGGGCAGTCCCGTCAACGGATCCTGCAGCGCCGCACGTTCGAGAGCACGCTCGGCCTCGACGACGTCGGTCACCTCTCGGAGGACCGAAAGCACCTGCAGCACCTCACCCGACGGCCCCCGGCGAAAGGGCGTGGTTCGACGCGACAACCACCGGGTCTCACCGCCGAGGCCACGCACTCGGTACTGAGTCGTGAGGCTTTCCCCGTCTGCCAACGATGCAGCGGCCCGGTCGGCCGCCGCAACGATGTCGAGGTCCTCCACAAGCACCTCGATGTCGGACGAATCCTCGGCACCGTCGACCGTCGAATCTCCGCCGGGCCGCCCCTCCGGATCACCGGCGGTCGCGGTACCGATCAACGAGCGGAGGCTGCGCGACGCCCACGTCAGGTGCCCCGTGTCGACGTCGACGACCGTCGCGATATCCGGCGACGCGGTCAACACGGCGTCCCGGAATGCTCGCGCACGATCCAGCTCCGCCCGCGCCTCACGCTCGGCCGTCACGTCCTCCGACAGCACCATGGCACCGACGATGGCATCGGCCTCGTCGCGCAGCGGCCGGGCTCGAACCTGGAAGACTCTTCCGGTCCCGGCGCTGACGGAATCGAAGGAGGATTCCTCCCCTGCGACAGCTGCCCGGTAGTACGGCGCGGCGTGCGCGAAGACCTCCGGTGGCACCGTGTCCTCGAGCAACTTCCCTTCCATCCGGTGCGGGTCGTAGCCCTCCGCGACCAGATCGGCACCTTCGACCAGGACGAATCGAAGGTCACGGTCGACGATGAACACCGTCGTGTGGGGCAGATTCGCGGCGAGCTGACGGTACCGAGCCTCACTGGCATCGTCGAACATCGCCGGCGAGCGAAGCAGTGGCCCGTAGGAGCGGCGCATTCCGAGATACACAACACCCGCCAACGCGGTCGACAAGGTCACTGCGACATCCAGATCGCCGCCCATGGACTCCCGCATGATCGCGATCGTTCCGCCGCCTGCATGTTCGCTGTGCCCGGCCCCCGCGAGCAGGTGAACCGCATGCAACACATGGTGAGCCGCGCAGGTGGTGAAGATGGCGGCGGTTGCCAGCGCCAATCGATTCTTTCGAAGCTGGGCGGTGCGACGCAGCCCACGAACGATGAACAGCACGATCCCGAGATACGCCGACGCTGTGATCGCGTTCAGGATCACGACCCAGAGCCAACCGCTCATCCGACGGACTCTCTGTCGGTCGCGTCCGGGACCGCGTCGGAGTGGGAGTGCGGCATGTGCGGCATCGATGACCTCCGCGGGGTCTGAACTGCTGGGTGTGGGCCGAACCGACCAAAGCGGACGAACCACCCGCCGGTGTCGTGCCGCGAGGGTATCTCAATCCGGCCCGTACCTGCGAGATGTCAGCGAGACACGCTGTAACGCAGATACAGCCACCCCGACTCGGCGAACACCTTCTGCTCCGCGAGTGTCAGGTCGAGATGGTGACCGACCGGAAAGTACGGTTTGCCACCGCCCAGGATGGTCGGCAGGAGGATGACCTCGAACTGATCGATCTCGTCGACCAGCGAGTCCGCCAATGCGGCACCGCCCACGGCCAATGTCCCCTCGGTCTCGCGTTTCAGCCGCTTGACCTCGGCGACCGCGTCGGCACTGCGCACCAACCGGCACCCGTCGGCCACCGAATCGAGAGTGTCGGAGAAGACGATCCGCGGGGTGTCCACATACAGTCGCGCGAACTCCGCCTCGACGTCGTCACCCTCCGCTCGTAGCGGGTCCGTCCAGTAGTCCTCCATGGCCTCGTACAGTCGACGCCCGAACAGAAAGGCAGTAGTGGCTTCCGTCTGCCGGTTCGAGAATCGATGGGACTCCTCGTCGGGCACGGAGAAGTCGAGACTGCCTGCGGAATTCTCGATGAAGCCGTCGAGAGAAACGTGCATGTTGTACGTCAGAATTGCCATGTCACTCCTGAAATCCGATGGGGTCGTGGGTACTGACCTCGACGAGCCCGATTTGTCACCGGGCGCCGGGCAAGGAATAGATCGCCTGCACGACGGCCATGCAGAGGGGCCCAGGGTTCGAGTGCAGGCAGAGGGGGCACTGCCGGTCGATTCCGTCGGCAACCCGTGGAGCGGTAGCTACGTGTACAACTCCGGCAACCTGGTCCTCGACCTGATGTACGACCTCATGCTCGAGTCGACCGGTTGCCTGCAGAAGTGCCGCATGTACGAGATGACCGCCAACAAGGCTGCGCGATCGACCATTTCGTACCGGATCGTGCGCGAGCAGGCACCCGAAGGCGTTCCGATGGAAATCTCACCGGAACGGCTCGAGGAGTTCGCCCCGGGACTGGACACCGACCTCATGGAGCTGATTCAGCAGACCGCCGAGATGGAGATGGCCGACATCGACGCCACGTTCGGAAAGATGAAGTAAATCATCCTCTTTCGCAGCCCGGCCTCCACCGCACACCGATGGAGGCCGGGCTTCGTCACGTCCAATAGAGAAGCTGCGCGTCGGGGAGCACGGACCCCAGTTCTTCGACGAACCATGTGCGCATCTCGGTCATCGTGTCCTTGGGGTAGACGTACTTCACGCCGCCGAACTTGTTTCTCTTTGCTGTGCGGGCACTTTCGTCCATCTCGAGCTTGGTCCCCGGATACCAACTCAACAGCACGTCCTTGCTGGCCGGCGTGAATCGATGGGTGATGATCTCGGCAGTCAGGTCGAGATCAGGGACATCGTGCAACGCGTCGGCGACGTTCGAGAGCAGTCGACCGTATTGTTCGCGCCACTGCGGTATCGGCATGATCGGAGCGATCGTCAGCCCCACTCGATATCCGGCGAGAGCCAACCGTCTCAGCGACTCGATCCGAGCGGGCATCCTCGCGGTTCCACCCTCGAATCGGTGGGCGATGTCATCGGCGTTGACCGACAGTCGAACTCGGGTTCGTCGCCCGTGATCGAGCGTCACCAACTCGGTGACGTCGTCGAACTTGGTGGTGAAACGCAGCGACACGTCGTCGCCGTAGGTTCCTGCACCCACCCTGCGTACGGCCTCGGCGAGTGATCCCGTCACGTGCTCGATCCCCAGAGGATCGGTGTAGCAGGACAGTTCGAAGGTGGTGCCCTCGTGTCCACGCTCCTCGGTCCCGGAGGTGATGGTGCCACGGCCGGCATGGGTGCCGATACCGGCCAGGACGTCGACGATGTTGGCGAACACCCTGGTGATCGGAGGCCCGGACAACGAGCCCGCCAGATAGCAGTACTGACAGTGCGCCGGGCACCCCTTCGCCAGATCGATACGCCAATCTGCACTCGGCGGAATCGGTTGTGGCTTCAGCACACTCGGTGGTGCCACCACCACCGCCATCGTCGTCTTGGCACGCGTATAGGTCTCCCGCTCGGACTCACCGCGCAGGCCGGTCAGACGGTCCCCCGGCAACACATCGATCTCGGTCACTCCGGCTGCTTCGCATCGACGGATGATCTCCGCGGTATGGGGAAGCTCGGACGCAGACCGGGTGACCAGGACACGCGAGGGCGTCCACAGTCGAGTGGGGGCAGAGAGAACGTTGTCCATTACCTCTGGTCAACGTCCGGGGGCGGTCGATCCTTCCCGCCAACTGCAGTTCGGACGCTGCCCGACTCGGCTCCGGTGATTCCGCGACTCATGGATCTCGGGTAAGAAGCTCTCATGCCCTTCGCCGACGAACTCATCGGCCCGGACGCGGCTCGCACGCTGCTTCGGACCATTCGCAACGCCGCACCGAGTGCAGATCTGTCCTTGCTGACGGGATCGGTCGATCAGTTGGGACCCCTCGCGCTGCGGGCGCGCGCCGATCTACTGCGCGACGCGCTTCTCGTGGGATTGCCCGGCGATTACGCAGAGTTCGCTCGGACCATCCGACGGGCCGCCGAGGATCCGGATTTCCAGGGCTGGTCGATCTGGCCGGTCACGAGCGCCGTGGCGACGAAGGCCGTCGAGGAGCAGACCTCGGCCGCGTTCGACGACGGAATGTCGCTGCTGGCCGAACTCACCGGCAGGCTCAGCTCCGAGTTCGCCGTCCGCACGTTCCTACGAGCCGATCTGGATCGGGCTCTCGCCATCGCGGCGAATTGGACTCGATCACCGGACGAGCACGTGCGGCGTCTGGCATCGGAGGGCACACGCCCGTATCTGCCGTGGTCGGTGCGTGTCCCCGAGATTCTTGCGCGGCCCGGCGTCACGGTAGCGATCCTCGACGAGCTCTACCGGGACGACAGTGACTACGTTCGGCGGTCGGTCGCCAACCACCTCAACGACTTCAGCCGGGACGTCCCGGACTTGGTCGTTCGGACCGCGGCGCGGTGGCTCGACGACCCGGACGCGCACACCGACCGGCTCGTACGACACGCACTTCGGACGGTGATCAAGAACGGTGACACCGACGCACTCGCCCTGCTGGGGTTCGCGCCCGCCGACTTGGAGGTGACAGGCCCCACCCTCGACGTTGCGGAGCTACGAATCGGCGACAGCGTGCGCTTCGATGCGTCGATCCACAATGTCGGCACCGAACCGGCCAAGGTCGCGATCGACTACATCGTCCACCACACCAAGGCCAACGGTGGAGTGACGGGTAAGACGTTCAAACTGACGACGAAAACGATCGCGCCCGGTGAGGGCGTCGACGTTGCACGGCAACACTCCTTTCGAGCGTTGACCACACGGAAGTACTACCCCGGCCCGCACTCGATCGAGCTCCAGATCAACGGTGTGAGTTACGGTCTCGCGAATTTCGTGCTCGTCGACTGACGCGAGCTTTGTACTACCCACATGCAGCACAACGGGTACGTCCGTACGGTCGATGAGGTGCACAAGAAGTGGCGGTGGCTGGCGGTGGTGCTCGGCATCGCCGTGCTCGTCACCACGCCCGCGGTGATCGAGCGCTGGCCCGTCGACGCGTCGGACATCAGTGCGGCCGAACTGCTCTCCCGCGTCCAGTCCTCGACCGCGACCCCGTACTCGGGCTACGCCCAGGCCGTCGGCGGTGTCACCCTCCCCGTCACCGACGGTCTCGGCGGACTTCCGGATCTGTTGGGCGACACCACGACTCTGCGCGCTTGGTATCGCGCCCCGGACAGCTGGCGCGTCGACACCGTGCGCCTCGCCGGTGAGCGCGGTCTCTACCGGAGCCCGGCTCGGCTGTGGAGCTGGGACTACGAACAGAACACGGCCGTGGTGACCCCCGTCCCCGAGCCGAGTCTGCGCCTGCCTCGCCAAGCCGACCTGCTACCCCCGGAGCTCGGGCAGCGGTTGCTCAGCGAGGCGACCGCCGATGAGGTCACCCGGCTGCCCGCCCGTCGGATTGCCGGCCGCGACGCCCCCGGCCTGCGGCTGATCCCCAGCGAACCGCAGAGCACGATCACCGAGGTCGACGTGTGGGCCGACCCCGACAGCGGGCTTCCACTGCAGGTCGACGTGCTGGGCGACGGGGTCACTCGCCCCATCGTCAGCACCGCGTTCCTCGACTTCTCCTCCGCGACCCCGGACGCGGACACCGTCCGCTTCGTCCCGCCGCCGGGTACCGATGTGCAGCAGCAGGACGGTCTCGACATCGCCTCGTTCGCCGACGGGATCGACTCTGCCGGTCTCCCTTCGACACTGTCGGGACTAGATCTGAGGGACCGCGGAGTCCAGGGCGCGGTGGGAATCTACGGCCGCGGCGTGACGGAGTTGATCGCCGCTCCGCTACCGCGTCGCGCCGCGCGCGGGCTCGTCGACCAGCTACGGGCCGCGCCGGGGGCGGTCGTCAGCGGTAGCAGCGTCGCACTGACGATCGGCCCCCTCAACGTCCTGATCACCGAGCCCAGCGCCGACCGGCGTCGCTACCTGCTCTCCGGCACCGTCACCGCGCAAACCCTGGCCACGGCCGCCCAGCAGCTCGAAGGAGCAGCCACATGATCCGCACGACCGGCCTGACCAAGAGTTACGGATCGGTGCGGGCAGTCGACGGCGTCGACCTCGACGTGCGCGCCGGCGACATCTACGGCTTCGTGGGTGCGAACGGATCCGGTAAGACGACGACCGTGCGGATGCTGCTCGGGCTCGTCCTGGCGACCTCCGGGCAGATGCAGGTGCTCGGCGAGGAGATGCCGCGACGACGCAGGAGCGTGCTGCCGCGGGTGGGGGCGCTGATCGAGAACCCCGCCGCCTACCCCAACCTCTCCGGACGACGGAATCTCACCTTGCTCGACGCAGCCGGGCCGGGAGGTTCCCGGCGCACCAGGACCGCCCGCGTCGGCGAGGCCCTCGAACAGGTGGGACTCGGCGGGGTGGGACGGAGGCCGGTCAAGCAGTACTCGCTCGGAATGCGGCAGCGTCTCGGATTGGCTGCGGCACTGATGCGCACCCCCGAGCTGCTGATCCTCGACGAGCCGACCAACGGTCTCGACCCACAGGGAATCCTCGAGATTCGGGAGTTGCTCCTGGGCCTGCATGCGAAGGGCACCACCGTGTTCCTCTCGAGCCACCTGCTGGCCGAGGTGGAGCAGTTGTGCGACCGCGTGGGTGTTCTCGATCGAGGTCGCCTCGTTCTGCAGGATCAGCTCGCCGCGTTCCAGCAGCCGACCGGTCGGGTGCTCGTGACCACCCCGGACCCGGCCGAGGCCGTCACCGTGCTCTCCGGAATCCAGAACGCGACCGTGTTCCACCGTGAAGGGCAGCAGCTCGTGATCGAACACCCGGACTCTGCCCTGCTCAATCGGCTGCTCGTCGAAGGCGGCGTCCGGGTGAGCGAGCTGACCCCGCAGCAGATGAGTCTGGAGCAGTCCGTGTTGGCCGTCACCGGTGCCAGTGCCGACCGCGTCGACGGTCCCGTCCGCTCCACCGAGATGGAGGTGACCGCATGATCGGCGTCGAGCTGCGCGAAATGCTGAGCCGACCCCGCACGTGGGTCGTCATTCTCCTGCTCAATCTGCTGCCCACCGTCGTCGCGGGTCTGTTGGCCCTCACCGACGTCGGTCCGCGGCCCGGCGAAGGCCCCGCCTTCCTGTCGGCGGTGCTCACCAACGGTCAGCTCTTCCCGCTCGCCGCGCTCGCCATCGTGCTTCCGTTGTTTCTTCCTGTCGCTGTATCGGTCATCGCAGGCGATGCCGTTGCCGGGGAGGCCCAGGCCGGCACCCTGCGCTACCTGCTCGCGCGCCCGGTGGGACGCACCAAGCTACTGGTGGCGAAGCTGATCTCGGTGGCCGCCTTCGTGCTGCTGGCGGTGGTCATCGTGGCTGCTGTCGCGTACTTCGTCGGCACGACGCTGTTCGACGTCTCGACCGTTGGTGGCGTCGCCAGCGTGTCCGGCACGGTGCTGACCGATCAACAGGTCGCCGTGCGGACCGTCATCGCCGTGCTCTATGTGACGCTCTCGATGCTCGGAGTGGCGGCCATGGGCCTGTTCCTCTCGACCCTGACCGACTCCCCGCTCGCCGCGACGCTCGGCGCACTGGCGTTCCTCATCGCCAGTTCGCTGCTGCTGACGCTGGACGCCGCCGATGCCATCGCGCCGTACCTCCCGACGCGATACTGGTTGGCTTTCGTAGACCTCTTCCGCGACCCGGTGCCCACGCGGGACCTGGTGCGCGGCGTCGGGTTGCAGGGCGTCTACGTCGTCGTGCTTCTGGGTGCGGCGTGGGCGAACTTCACGACCAAGGACATCACGAGCTGAGACGGCTGCAATCGGCTGCGCCGAGCTGGGTGGTGGAAGCGCCGTCCAACTGGGCGGACACGATTGCGCCGACGAGAGGATCGCGGGGCAGGTTCCCGTGATCGACGGTGGAGTCCGCACACACGCTCTGCACGGGGATGTCGATCGCTCCGTCGAGTCGGGCCGAGGACGGCGGGGTCACCACCTGATCCAGTTCGGTCCACACCGACACCCACTGCGGCCCCTCCGGCGTCTCGTCGCCGGAGTTCAGGGCGGTGAGCACGGAACTGTCGGGGACGAGCTGCTGACAGGCCGTCGGGCATTGGTCGGGCAGGACCTGGGACGCCAGAGCGGCCACCTGGGTGCCGTGATGTGGGGAGCCGAGGGTCACGATGCGTCGAGCCTGCTCGACGCCGCCCATATCGGTGGCCCAGATCCGGGCCACCACCCCACCGGCGGAATATCCGACGACGTCGACCGACGTCGCTTCCGTGCGAGTAAGGGCTGCGTCGACGGCGTCGCGCAGGGTCTGCGCCTGCACGGTCAGGTCGCCGACGCCGCCGTCGGGCAGGGCCACGACGGTCGCGTCGCGGCCGTTCTCTCGTAGTTCCGCCGCAAGCACATCCAATGCATCGGTGGACCCGCCGAACCCGGGGACCAGCAGCACCGGGCCGGGAGCGGACTGGTCGACGCTCGCGACGGGGTCGCTCGTGGGGCGTGATGCGACGAAGGCCGCCACGGCCGCGAGAATTCCGACCAGGACGAGAGCGAGTACGACGAATACGAGACGACGGCGCGCGGGAGCGAGGGAGGCGAACACTCCATCCAGTGTGCCTGCGGGTCCGATGTCCCTCGCCGGCGCGACCGAGATCTCGACTCACCGAACTGGCGGTTGCTCGGTTTCGAAGCGATCGATGAGGCCGCGGGCTGCTTCCCGCGCAGCATGCGCCCAGGACGGCCCGGGTTCGGCGTAGGCACTGGCCATAGCGCCGTCGTACAGGGTCGTCAGCTGGAGGATCAGCATTTCGTCCGAGCTTGTGACACCGAGTGGCCGCAGAAGTTCTGCGAACAGATCCCGCACCCATCCGCGATGCCCCAGATTCACTTGATGCCCCGGCGCATCCGGTGCCGACTCCGCCTCGGCGTTGATGAATGGACAGCCTCGAAAATCGTCCGTCCCGAACCATTCGCCGAGTAGATCGAAGACCGACAGAGCCTTGTCGGTCGAGCTTCCCCCGCGCACTGCGAGCTGCTCGGCGACGTGCCGCTGCCAGCGGTCGCTGCGGCCCTGTAGGTATGCCGCGACCAGGTCGTCCTTGGTTCGGAAGTAGGTGTACATGGTGGTCTTCGAGACACCGGCCTCGTCGGCGATCAGATCGACCCCCGTTGCATGGATCCCGCGCTCGTAGAAGAGCCGATCGGCGGTCGCGAGGACGCGCTCGAGTCCCGGCCGGCGGCGAGTCTTGACGGTGGTCATAGCGCAAGCCTACCCGCCCTGAACAGATCTGTTCAGTTAGCGCTTGACAATATCTGAACCGACCTGTTCACTCAGCTATGCGAACAGACCTGTTCAGTTAGAGACGAAAGGCGCTCCATGACCACCCCGGCTTACTTCACCGAGTACGACAACTTCGCCATCACTCGCGACGAGGATGGCGTGCTGCTCGTGCGCCTCCACACAGGCGGCGAGGCACTGACCTTCACCGGCCGAACCCACGAAGACTTTCCGGCGCTGCTCGAGCAGATCGCGCTGGACGGCGACAACAGGGCGATGGTGCTGACCGGCACCGGCGACCACTTCGTGAAAGACATCGACGGCCCGAGCCTCGGGGAGATCTTCAAACCGGCCGCTTGGGAGAAGACCCGCGTCGAGGGTGCGAAGGTTCTCCAGCGCCTGGTCGAGCTTCCACTGCCGGTGATCGGTGTCGCCAATGGCCCGGCGACCATCCACTCCGAGTACCTGCTGCTGACCGATATCCACATCGCTTCCGAACAGGCCACCTACGGCGACTCGCCCCACCCGGCCTTCGGCATCACCGGCGGCGATGGCGTGCAGGTGGTGTGGGAGGAGATCGTCGGGACCGCTCGCGCCAAGTGGCTGCTGTGGACCGGCGAGTCGATCGACGCGAAGACCGCACTGCAGTGGGGCGTCGTCAGTGAGGTGCTGGCCCACGACAAGGCGCTCACACGGGGCCTCGAGATTGCGCGCGGCCTTGCCGCCAAGCCGGCACTCTATCGAACCCTGCAGAAGCAGACCCTGAACCGGAACCTCCGCAAGCGAATCGTGCAGGACGTGCCGTTCGGTATGGCACTCGAGGGCCTCACCGCCGCCGACATGCCGTACCAGGTCTGACGTATCAGGCCTACCCGAGTTCTGCACCCGCCATCACCGACCGAGGAGAACAATGCCCCAATTCGACCACACGACGCGCCCCTCACGAGACTGGCTACACGCCCTCCAGACCGCCTCGAACGATCTACGACACCTGGTCGACGGGCTGAGGACGGAAGATCTTTCGCTGGCGTCTCGTGATGGGGACTGGACTGTCGCGCAGGTTCTCTCGCATCTCGGCAGTGCCGCCGAGATCTGCACCGACCTGGTACGCCGCGGGCTGGCCGGTGACCACCGCGGCCCGCAACGAGACGAACTCACCCCGATCTGGGACCGCTGGAACGACCTGTGCCCTGCCGAGCAACGGCTGCAGTGGCAGCGAGCGGACGCCGCCCACCTCGAACTGCTCGCAGGCATCACCGTCGAACAGGAGAAATCGCTACGGGTCCCCTACTTCGCCGGCCCGATGGACCTGACCACGTACCTGGGCTACCGGCTCTCGGAGCACGCTCTGCACGGTTGGGATGTCGCGGTGACATTCGACCCGTCGGCGACGGTCGGCCAACTCGACCTCGTGTGGCAGCGGATCGACATGATTGCCTCTCGCTTTCACGACGGTGCCGTCCGGCAACGACTCGCCGCGCGGCAGATCCTCCTGTTGCACAGCGACCACCGCGATCTCCTGGTTGTCGACGACGAGGTCCACATCGAAACCGGAACGGATCGCAGTGCACCGAGCACTGTCACCGCCACGTCCGACGTCACGACCCGGCTCGTCTACGGCCGCCTCCGTCCCGAGGACGACATGGATATCAGCGGCCCGACGGCCCGCGACGATCTGGTACAGCTGTTCCCCGGATTCTGAACGCACCGGGGATTCGTTGTACAACAGTCTCATCGAGATGGCTCCCGTCGATGTCGTCCCCTCTCACTACGATTCGATCCGGTCGACGATGACCGGCGGAACGAGCACGAACTTTCCGACGTGGTTCTTCTCCAGGAAGCGCTGCTGCGCTACAGCGATCTGCTCGAGGGGAAACGATTCGGCCAGCAACGGACGAATCTCACCGGCCTCGATGTACGACACGAGGTTCGGAAATACATCCTCGTCCCACGCCGTGCACCCGAGGAGCGTCAGATCGTTCAGGTACATCGTGCGTAGGTCCAGCTCGACGACGGGTCCTGCGATCGCGCCGGAGGAGACGTAGGTTCCCCCGCGAACGAGGAGGTCGAGCAGAGGGCCGAAACCGTCGCCTGCGACGTTGTCGATCACCACATCGACGCTGTGCTTGCCGAGGGCGGTCGCCAGGTCCTCATCGCGCCCGTGGACCTCGTCCACGCCGAGTTCGCGGAGCTGGTCGTGTTTGGCGCGGCTCGCGACGCCGATCACGCGCGCGCCGCGCCGAACGGCGAGTTGCACTGCGGCAGAACCTACTCCACCCGACGCGCCGGTGATCAGCACCGTCGACTCCGGGCGGACTCCCGCGCGAGCGATCATGTTCTCCGCCGTGCCGTACGCACACGGGATCGTCGCCAGCTCCGCGTCGGTCCACCCGCAATCGACCACGAAAACCTCGCTCGCCGGAACGACGACGAACTGGGCGAACGCACCGTCCATGTCCGAACCCAACCAACGCGTCTCGCCCGACGAAAATCCGTCGACGCGCATGCACGATCGAACCAGGACCCGGCGACCGACGATGGACTCGTCGATACCGGGACTCGCCCACACCACCCCGCAGCAGTCCGCGCCCTGGATCAACGGAAACGGCGTCGCGTCGTTCCATCCGCCGTCGGGGTACCAGCCCACGCGTGTGTTGATCTCGGTGTTGTTCATCCCCGCCGCCAACACGCGAACGAGCACCTCACCCGGACCCGGCACGGGTCTCGGCACCTCGGACACGACGAGCTTGTCGTATCCCCCGGTGCCGGTGGTGACGATGGCTGTCATCAGGTCACCGCGGGCGCTGTCGGTATGCATGAACTGATCTTGCAGGACCGACGGGGCGAAGGGACGATCCGGCGCTGAATCGAACAACCACAAAGGCCCCCGACACGCTGATACGTGTCAGGGGCCTGCTGGTGGAGCCGCCTAAGAGAATCGAACTCTTGACCTTTTCATTACGAGTGAAATGCTCTACCGACTGAGCTAAGGCGGCGTGCCTTTCGGCGTTGGTGAGTCTAACGGAGCATCACGTCGAAACGAAAATCGCCTCCTCGTGCGATCAGCCTGCAAGGCCGAGTCCTTCCGCCGGCCCGCTCAGGATCGACTTGACGTGCCTGGTCACGTCGTCGGCGAGCACTTCGGTCTCGCCGGCCTCGACGGCGTCGAGCACCTGGCGCACCACGTCGCGTGGGTCGTTCTTCGGGACGTCGAGATCGGCGATCATGTCGGTGTCGGTGTATCCGAGATGCACCCCGACGACGAGGGTTCCCTGCGGTGCGAGCTCGAGCCTCAGTGAGTTGGTGGCCGACCAGATCGCCGCTTTGGATGCACCGTAGGCACCCGCGCCGCCGAGCCAGGACAGCACCGAGTGGATGTCGACGAGCGCGCCGCCTCCGTTGGCCTTCAGGATCGGGGCGAATTCCTGCGCGATTCGCAGGGCACCGAAGACGTTGGTCTCGAACACCGCGCGAATGTCGTCGATCGACGTCGTCAGCAGCGGAGTAGTACCCGGCGCACCGGCATTGTTGAAGACGATCGACACGTCGGACGCGATATCGCCAAGCGCTGCAACGGAATTGGTGTCGGCGACATCGAGGGCAACCGGCACCACCCGAGGATCGGTGTCCTCTCGCGGATTTCTGGCTGTCGCGTAGACCTTCGCGGCCCCACGCTCGAGCAACGCGTCGACCGTCGCCTTGCCCAGACCGCGCTGACCGCCGGTCACCAACACTGTTGCTCCTAGAATCGCCACCATGGCGGTCACCCTTCGAGACAGAGGTCAAATGCTTTTGATTCTGTCATTCATAGTTGACCGACACGACATAGTCAAATACAGTTCAGTTATGTCACTGTCTCCGACGGAGCGCTTCCGACTCGCGCCGGCACCCGACGGCTTGCAGGTGGTTCAGGATCTGCTCAACACGCGGGCCATCGATGCCTACGACCTGCCCGACCTCATCGCAGACGGCAGGTCAGCATCCGCTACCTGGGGGACGTCTTTGTCGGACACAGACGCAGCCGCTCTACGGATACTGAGATCCGATGTGGAAGCGGCCATTGCAGGCGATATGGCTGCGCAGCCGGCAGTGCGAGTCGAGCTCGTTCCGGGTACCGACGGCACCGTCCGGCTCTCCCCCACCGGCACCGGGTCCGACCGGATCGCGTCGCAGATCTGGTCGGAAGTGCTTCTCGCCCAACAGGCGGACACGTGGCGTCGACTCAAGCGTTGCAAGAACGAGGCGTGCGGATCCGCCTTCTACGACCGCTCCCGCAACAACAGTGGCGTCTGGCACGACGTGAAGACCTGCGGCAACATTGCCAATCTTCGGGCCTCGCGGGCCCGCAAGAAGACGCAGGACTAGCGCAGTACGTCGCCCAGAGTTGCGACCATCGCATAGATCGCGAACTTCGGTTTCGCGTTGACCGCCAACGACTCTCGGCATTCGAGGATCGCTTCGATGCTCTTCAACAACGCCTCGGGTGGGACGGCTTTTGCCATGCGTTCGACCTGCTCGGCCATGTCGGGGTGCGTCGCGGTCGCGGTCGATCCGTACGAGCGAGCGAGCGCATCTCGATACAGGCCCACCAGATCCATCAGCGCGCGATCGAGTGAATCGCGACCGGTTCGGGTGGCACGCGACTTCTGCCGCTTCTCCAGATCCTTGAGCACCCCGGCCGAGCCGCGCAGCGCACCCGCCGCACCCTTACCGGTACCGCCCGCACCCAGAGCCGTCCGCAGCTCCTCGGTTTCGGCCTCGTCGCGCGAGGCACTCATCTCCTTGGCCTCGTCCTCGGCGGCCTTCACCAACTCCTCGGCCGCGAGGTAGGCCTGATTGGGCCGAGCCGCAGCCGACGCCAGAGCCAGCGCACGTTTGCGACGCGCCCGCGCGTCCTCGTCGGTGGCGAGTCGACGCGCTCTGCCCACGTGGCCGCCGCTGATCGATGCGGCCCACTCCGCCGTCTCGGCGTCGAGCTTGTCGCGCGTCTGCAGCACCTGCGCGATCGACGGCACCGTGGGCGTGACCAGCGAGACGTGCCGGCAGCGCGAGCGCAGGGTCACCGAGATGTCCTGCGGATCGACCGACGGCGCACACAGCAGGAACACCGTCCGCGCCGGCGGCTCCTCGACCACCTTCAGCAACACGTTTCCGGCACCTTCGGTGAGTCGGTCGGCGTCCTCCACGACGACCACCTGCCACAATCCGGTGCTGGGTCGACGCGAGGCGATGGAGACGATGTCTCGCATCTCCTTGGTGCTGATGCTCAAGCCCTCGGGCACGACGCGTCGCACATCGCCGTGGGTTCCGGCCATCGTCGTCGAACAGGCCTGGCAGTGCCCGCACCCCGGAACGCCCTCGGTGGTGCACTGCAATGCCGCGGCGAAGCACAGGGCGGCGATGGAACGACCGGACCCGGGCGGGCCGGTGAACAGCCAGGAATGCGTCATCGCCGACGAGTCGACACCGGTGCGAGCCGCCACCGCTGCCGCCGTCAGATCGGCCTCGACATCTTCCTGACCGACCAATCGATCGAACACACCCGCCATGCACGCAACCCTAGTGGTTGGGGCCGACAACCCGAACCCGCGAGCTATTCGCTGTCGGTCTTCTTGGCCGGAGCCTTCTTGACCGGTGCCTTCTTCGCGGCAGTGGTCTTGGTGGCCGTCTTCTTCGCAGCAGCTTTCTTGGCCGGAGCCTTCTTCGCAGCGGCCTTCTTCGCCGGTGCCTTCTTGGCAGCCGCCTTCTTCGCCGGTGCCTTCTTCTTCACCGGTCCGCGAGCACGCCTGTCCGCCAACAACTCCGACGCGCGATCGTCGGTGATCGACTCCACGTCGTCGTCCTTGCGCAGGCTGGCGTTTGTCTCACCGTCGGTGACGTACGGCCCGAAGCGACCGTCCTTGATCACCATCGGCTTCTCACTGATTGGGTCGACGCCCATCTCGCGTAGCGGCGGCTTGGCTTCACCCTGACGACCGCGACGCTTGGGCTCGGCGTAGATCTTGAGCGCCTCTTCCAGCGTGACGGTGAACATCTGATCCTCGTCGGCGAGCGAGCGAGAGTCGGTGCCCTTCTTCAGATACGGGCCGTAGCGACCGTTCTGCGCGAGGATCTCTTCCTTGGACTCCGGATCGACTCCGACGACACGCGGCAGCGACAGCAGCTTGAGTGCATCGTCGAGCGTGATGGTCGCCAGATCCATGGACTTGAGCAGAGAACCGGTGCGCGGCTTGGGGCCGGTCGCCTTCTTCGCAGCCGCCTTCTTGGCCGGTGCTTTCTTGGCCGCGGCCTTCTTCACCGCGGTCTTGACCCCGCCGCCGCCATCACTGTCGTTGCCGGACGGCACCGGGACGATGTCGGGCTCGGGGGGCGTCGGTTCGGGCTCCGGCTCGGGCAGGATCTCGGTGACGTAGGGCCCGAAACGACCTTCCTTGGCGACGATGTCGTGACCGGTCAGCGGATCGACACCGAGCTTGCGGCCCTCTTGCGGTGTGGCGAACAGCTTTTCGGCGAAGTCGATCGTCAACTCGTCCGGCGGAAGATCGTCGGGCAGGTTGGCGCGCTGGCTGATCGGATCGCCGTCGGGATCGTCGTCGTTGCGCACCATGCGCTCGAGGTACGGGCCGTAACGGCCTACGCGCACATGGATTTCGCGACCCTCGGAGTCGTCGAACAAGCGAATGGAGTTGATGGTGCGCGCATCGATCTCTTCGAGATTCTGGCCCACCATCTTCTTCAGACCACCGGAGCGGGCCACCGAACCCTCGGCACCGGTGTCGCCGCCGAAGTAGAAGCTCTGCAGCCAATTGCCGCGTCGCTCACGGCCTCCCGCGATGGCGTCGAGGTCGTCCTCCATCCCTGCGGTGAAGTCGAAGTCCACCAGACGCCCGAAGTGCGCCTCAAGCAAGGCAACCACCGAGAACGCCACCCACGACGGCACCAGTGCACTGCCGCGCTTGTAGACGTACCCGCGGTCGAGGATGGTCTTGATGATCGACGAATACGTCGACGGCCGACCGATGCCCAGTTCCTCGAGCGTCTTGATGAGCGACGCCTCGGTGAATCGCGCGGGCGGGTTGGTGGTGTGGCCGTCGGGATCGAGCTGGGTGGCGGTGACGGCCTGGCCCTGAACCAGGGCAGGCAAACGGGATTCGGCGTCGTCGGACTGTCCGCCTGCCTGATCGTCGACGCTCTCCACGTAGGCCTTGAGGAAGCCGGCGAACGTGATGGTGCGACCGGATGCGGAGAACGTGCACTCCTCGCCGGTTCCGGCCGTTCCGGTGATGCGCAGTGTCAGCGTGGTGCCGCGAACATCGGCCATCTGCGACGCGACCGTGCGCTGCCAGATCAACTCGTAGAGTCGGAATTCGTCGGTCTGCAGGGCCGAGTGCAACTGACCGGGCGTCTGGAAGACGTCACCGGACGGGCGGATGGCCTCGTGGGCCTCCTGCGCGTTCTTGACCTTGCGGGTGTACTGCCGCGGCGAGGGATGGACGTACTCCGGCCCGTAGAGCTCGGTCGCCTGTGTGCGTGCCGCGGAGATCGCCGACGCCGACAGCGTCGTCGAGTCGGTACGCATGTAGGTGATGTAGCCGTTCTCGTACAGCCGCTGCGCGACCCGCATGGTGCGCTCGGAGCTGAAGCGCAACTTGCGGGCGGCTTCCTGCTGCAGCGTCGACGTCATGAACGGCGGGTAGGGCTTGCGGGTGTAAGGCTTGTCCTCGGCGGACGCGACCGTCAGATCGACGCCCTCGAGAGCCTCGGCGAGGCGTCGGGCACGGGGTTCGTCGAGGACGGTCACTGCGTCGGACTTGAGCTTGCCGTCGGCCCCGAAGTCGCGACCGGCGGCGACGCGATTGCCGTCGACATTGACCAGACGGGCACCGAAACTGCGCGGCGTTGCCTCGGCTCCGGCGTCGAGCGTGGCGGAGATGTCCCAGTACTCGGCGCTGCGGAAAGCCATTCGCTCGCGCTCACGCTGGACGACGATGCGGGTGGCGACGGACTGCACTCGGCCTGCCGAGAGCTTCGGCATGACCTTCTTCCACAGCACCGGGCTGACCTCGTAGCCGTAGAGACGGTCGAGGATACGACGCGTCTCCTGGGCGTCGACCAGGTCTTGGTCCAGGTCGCGGGTATCGGCCGCGGCGGCGAGGATGGCCGGCTTTGTGATCTCGTGGAACACCATGCGTCGAACGGGGATCTTGGGGTTCAGGGTCTCGAGGAGATGCCAGGCGATGGCCTCACCCTCGCGGTCGGGGTCAGTGGCGAGATAGAGCTCGTCGGCCTCCTTGAGCAGGCTCTTGAGCTCGGCGACCTTGCCCTTCTTCTCCGGCGAGACGACGTAGAGGGCCTCGAAGTCGTGGTCGACGTCCACGCCGAGACGCGCCCAGGGCTCACCCTTGTACTTCGCGGGAACGTCCGCGGCACCGCGGGGAAGGTCGCGAATATGGCCGACGGAGGCCTCGACGACGTAGTTGCTCCCGAGGTACGGGGCGATCTTCTTTGCCTTGGTCGGAGACTCGACGATGACCAGACGACGTGGCTCGGCGGAGCTGTCCCCCGTGCCGTTGTTACGTGCTGCCACCTTGCTGCCGAACCTTCCCTAGTGCGTTTTCACAGGCAGATTTGCCTGTCCCACTACTAACAGACTGACATACGTCGGCCAAATACTCGCAGATCAGTCACAGATCGTTCTACTCGGCGTGGGGCCAATTGGTACGTGCGTCCACGTTCTGTGGAGCCTCGCCGACGTTCTCGGTCAGTCGCAACAGCCGACGTCGACCGGTGATTCGGAGGCCAGGATTGGATCCGCGCGTGCCGATGAGCGTCGGCGCGATACCCGCGCGCATCAGTGACTGAGCCAGGACGGCGTGCGTCTCCGGGGCATGGGGATCGAGGCCGAGCACGTAGCGCTCCCCCTCGGCCTCGGGACGACCCGATGCGAGCACCCAGGCGCGCAGTTCACGGGAACCCGGTACCCAACCGGGCGGGACGGCCTTGACAGCGCCCTTGGTCCACAGAGACGCCAATGCAGACAGTTCGGGCACCGACGCGGTACGCACCAGCGGTCTGTCCTCTTCCGACCGACCGAGCTCCGGCGTCAGACCGCATTGCTCGATGAGTTCGGCGATGGCATCCGCGCGCCACTGCGCGTCGACCACGACGGAGATACGGGCCGATCCCGAGGAGGTGACGACATGCCCGGTGGCAGCCAGCAGCCCGCTGAGATCGGTCACCGCGGGCGGTAACGACTCGGCAGAGAAGAAGGACAGCTGGTTCACAGCATGGACATTAGGACATCGGCGTCCGCGCTCACGGCTTTCGACGCTCCCCGGTGGTTCGCCCGAACGAAACATCCCCCTTTCCCATCGCCTGTAGTAGGCCGATGGGAAAGGGGGATGAGTATCTCGACTCCGAAGAGAAGAGAATCAGACTGCGCGAACGCCCGTGGCCTGAGGACCCTTGGTGCCCTGTCCGACCTCGAACTCGACGCGCTGGTTCTCCTCGAGGGTGCGGAAGCCGCTGCCCTGGATCTCGGAGTAGTGAACGAAAACGTCAGCGGAGCCGTCTTCTGGTGCGATGAATCCAAAGCCCTTTTCGGCGTTGAACCACTTCACAGTTCCCTGTGCCATGCTTTTCCTTCTCTTTCTAACACCGGATTCGATGGAGCGCACTTTCGATCCATCGGGCCGGTTCCGACCGCTGCACTTGTACGAATCCCCCTCAGGATTCCCCCTGATGGACGAGCTCTCCCAGTACCGCGCCCGCAACATAAGATCCTGCGAAGCGTAGAACGAACACAGAAGCTGCGACCGCGTCAAGTGAACCATGAACTCCGCGTTCGCAACAGTCGAAAACCGACCCTTTTCGAACAAATTGCCCGCGTCGGGGGAGCACACACCGCCGGACGGGCGAAATACCACTCTCACCAGGGCTCGAGCGGCCCGTTTCGCGTCCGCGATAGCATGAGGACCCCAGGTCGCATCGAGCTCGAACGGGTGGCCAGTAGATCGAACGAATGCATGGAGACCGGCAGTGAGCGACAAGCATCCGCTGGGCGGTGCGGATGTAGAGACTTACGGGCAGCGGTTGCTGGATCGGGTGCTGGCGGGCTCGCCCGCGAACAAGAGCCCGCTGACCCACGTCGCGGAGCTGCCGGCACGGGCCTCGCAGTTCGCCTCCTGGCCGTCGTGGGTCGGCCCGGAAGTGGTGCAGGTGATCACCTCTCGTGGGATCACACAACCGTGGACGCATCAGGCACGTGCGGCGACTCTCGCGGCCGAAGGCAGTCACGTGGTGCTCTCGACCAGCACGGCGTCGGGCAAATCGCTGGCATATCAACTCCCGATTCTGACGACGCTGTCCGCCGATGCCCGGGCGACCGCGCTGTACCTGGCTCCCACCAAGGCCCTCGGTGCCGACCAGCTACGCACCACTATCTCGATCACCGACGAGTTACGTTCGTGCTCAGACGAACTCGCCGAAGTGTTCCCCAGCGCGTACGACGGTGACACGCCGATCGAGATTCGCCAGTGGGCACGCGCCAATGCGCGGTGGATCTTCACCAATCCCGACATGTTGCATCTCGGCATCCTCGGCTCGCACGAGCGATGGTCGCGGTTCCTGCGCAATCTGCGCTACGTGGTGGTGGACGAATGCCATTACTACCGAGGAGTTTTCGGATCCAACGTCGCTCTGGTGCTACGCCGGCTACGACGCCTGTGCGCACGGTACGGAGCATCGCCGGTATTCGTTCTGGCCAGTGCGACGACGTCCGAACCGGGGCGAGCAGCCAGTCGCCTCATCGGAGCGCCGTGCGCGGAGATCACCGAGGACGGATCCCCGCACGGAGCACGCACCGTCGCACTGTGGGAACCGCCGCTGCTCGAGGAGATCACCGGCGAGAACGGTGCGCCGGTTCGCAAGTCGGCCGGGGCCGAGGCGTCGCGCATCATGGCCGACCTGTTGGTGGAGGGCGCGCGAACCCTGGCATTCGTGCGGTCCAGACGCGGAGCCGAAGTGACCGCTCTGGGTACCCAGCGAATTCTTGCCGACGTCGATCCGCAGTTGGTACGACGCGTGGCCGCCTATCGCGCAGGGTATTTGGCCGAGGACCGGCGCAAGCTCGAATCCGATCTGTCCGACGGCACCCTGCTCGGCGTGGCCACCACCAATGCGCTCGAATTGGGCGTGGACATCGCCGGTTTGGACGCGGTGATCGTCGCCGGCTTTCCCGGCACCGTCGCGTCGTTCTGGCAGCAGGGCGGCCGGGCAGGACGACGCGGGGAAGGCTCGTTGCTGGTACTGGTGGCGCGTGACGATCCCCTCGACACGTATCTGGTGCATCACCCGGCGGCCCTGCTGGACAAGCCTGTCGAGGCCACCGTCACCGATCCCACCAACCCGTACATCCTGGCTCCGCAATTGCTCTGCGCTGCAGTCGAACTACCGATCACCCTCGTCGAGGCCGAGGAGCTGAACGCGGAATCGGTGCTCGAGGAACTCGAGCTGAAAGGCTACGTACGCAAGCGTCCGCACGGGTGGTTCATCACCCCCGAAGGACAGCAACTCTCGCCGCACGGCGCGGTCAACATTCGCGGCGGCACCGGGGTGCAGGTGGCCATCGTCGACGGCGAGTCGGGCCGCATGCTCGGCACAGTCGACGGGGGAAGAGCGCCCGCCACCGCCCACCCCGGTGCCGTCCACATCCACCAGGGCGAGTCCTTCGTCGTCGACGAACTCGATCTCGATGCCGGTCTCGCACTGGTGCACGCCGAGCAGCCCGAATGGAACACCTCGGCGCGCGAGATCACCGACATCTCGATCACCGCGGTGCACGAATCCGTCGACTACGGCGAGGTACGCGTCGCGCTGGTTCAGGTGAACGTCACACATCAAGTCGTCGGATATCTGCGACGCCTGCTCTCCGGCGAGGTACTCGATTCCATCGAACTCGACATGCCCGCACAGACTCTCGACACCCGAGCCGTCATGTACACCATCACTCCGGAGTTGCTCGAGCACAGCGGAGTTCCGTACGAACGATTCCCCGGATCACTGCACGCCGCAGAACACGCCGCGATCGGATTGCTGCCACTGGTGGCGACCTGCGATCGCTGGGACATCGGCGGAGTGTCGACGGCACTGCACCCCGACACCGGCCTGCCGACGGTGTTCGTCTACGACGGTTATGACGGCGGAGCAGGCTTCGCCGACCGCGGTCACGTGGCCATCGCCGACTGGCTCTCGGCTACCAAGGACGCCATTGTTTCGTGCGAATGCCAAACAGGCTGCCCGTCCTGTGTGCAATCACCCAAATGCGGAAACGGCAACGATCCACTGGACAAAGCCGGAGCTGTTCGAGTGTTGACGGCGGTGTTGTCGGCCATCACTCGGGAGGGGTGAGCCGGCCGCCCCAGTTCGGCCGCAAACGCGCGCGCATTCGCTGAACGCGAGCAAAATTGTCGCCGGATCGGGGCGGATCTGCGCGCACCTGGCAAAAGCGCGCGCGTTTGCGAACCTGCGGCGGGGCGCGCCCTGGCGAATCTCCAGCACACCGCCGACTCCACTGTGATCGTTCGCAAATATGCGCAACCCTGACGACCTGTCAGTTCTGAGTCTGTTCCAATGTCGATGACTCGACAAAGCCGGAGGACTTGTGGAGGTCCGACATGCCTGTGACCGATCACGTGACGGGCCGGTATGCAGCGGCTGTTCCGGCCATCGTGGAAAAGGTGGGTTGTCACTATCTCCCGCCGCAGGACTACGAGATCGGGCGTGAACAGATTCGAGAGTTCGCCCGGTCCGTCCAGGACGACCATCCATCGCATCACCTCGAACGTGCCGCAGCCATTCTCGGCTACGACTCGTTGATCGCCCCCGTCACGTTCGTCAGCGTCATCGGCACGCGGCTGTTGCCCGAACTGTTCGAGCACCTGCTGATCGGCTACTCCGTGAGCGACGTGCTGCACACCGATCAGCAGATCGTGCTCCGACGACCGTTGCAGGTGGGCGACCGGATCAACTCCGACCTGTGTTTGGAATCGTTTCGACAGTCCTCGGGCAGCGACGTGATGGTCACCAGCAACACCCTCACCGACGCGTCGGGAATCGAAGTGATCACCTGTCGAACCACATTCGTGGCCAGGACCGGTGGATACACCGAACCCGCGATGGCCACTTCGCTCCGCACTCTGATGCGGAGCTGACGGGGCACCACCCTGCGCGTCGCTGCCGGGACCTCGGGTGGTGTGGTGGGAGGAGATCCGCCCACAGAATCGAGACCATGACATGCCCATCACCCGGCAGATTCCCAAAGCTACCGACCTGCGCGAGGTCCTCTCGTTCAAGAAGCCCGATCTGAACCTGCGCCGCCGACGCCTGAGCGCGGCACTCACCATCGACGATCTCCGCACCATCGCCCGTCGACGCACCCCGCGCGCGGCGTTCGACTACACCGACGGTGCCGCCGACGCCGAGATCTCACTCTCGCGAGCTCGTCAGGCCTTCCGCGACGTCGAATTCCATCCCTCGATCCTGCGGGACGTCTCCCACGTCGACACCTCGACGACAGTGTTCGGTGGGCCGTCCGCGCTCCCGTTCGGCATCGCGCCGACGGGATTCACCCGCCTGATGCAGACCGAGGGTGAGTACGCCGGGTCTGCCGCAGCCGGAGCGGCTGGAATTCCGTTCTGCCTCTCGACCCTGGGCACCACGTCGATCGAGGACGTCAAGGCCACCAACCCGAATGGGCGCAACTGGTTCCAGCTCTACGTCATGCGCGACCGCGACATCTCGTTCGGGCTGGTCGAACGCGCCGCGAAGGCAGGCTTCGACACACTGCTGTTCACGGTCGACACACCGGTTGCAGGAGCTCGCCTGCGCGACAAGCGCAACGGGTTCTCCATCCCGCCGCAGTTGACCGCGTCGACGATCGCCAACGCCATTCCGCGTCCATGGTGGTGGTGGGACTTCCTCACCACGGCCAAGCTCGAGTTCGCGTCACTGTCTTCCACTGGCGGCACGGTCGGCGAGCTGCTCAATTCGGCGATGGATCCGTCCATCTCGTTCGAGGATCTCGACGTCATCCGGGAGATCTGGCCCGGCAAGCTGGTCGTCAAAGGTGTTCAGTCGGTGGCCGATTCGGCCCGTCTCGCCGAACTGGGAGTCGACGGCATCATCCTGTCGAACCACGGAGGCCGACAACTCGATCGCGCTCCTGTCCCCTTCCACCTGCTGCCGCAGGTCGTGCGCGAAGTCGGCTCCGACTTCGAGGTCGCCGTCGACACGGGCATCATGCACGGTGCCGATATCGTCGCCTCCATCGCGATGGGGGCGTCGTTCACACTCGTCGGCCGGGCGTACCTGTACGGCCTGATGGCCGGAGGTCGCGCGGGCGTCGACCGCATGATCGAGATCCTGCGCGAGGACATCGTGCGCACCATGCAACTGCTGCAGGTCAATTCGATCGCCGAGCTCACCCCGGACCACGTCACTCAACTGACTCGATTGGCCCCACTGCAGCCCGGGGCCCGCACCGTTACTCCACACTGACCGCTGAAGTCGGACCGTCGGGGCCCCGGTTCGCGGCCGGGTTGGAGGTCCCGGTTCGACGCAAACGCGCGCGCATTCGCTGAACGCGCGCGGAATAGCCGGCTCGAACGGGGCGATTCCGCTCGCACCTGACAAACGCGCGCGCATTTGCGAACCGAGGCGGGCGCGCCTGACAAACGCGCGCGCGTTTGCGAACCAGGGCGGATCCAGACGGGTCCCCGGCGGACGTCCGGTCACCCCGGACCCGCCCGCGCCGAGGCGATGGCGTCGGACATTCCGAAGCGACCCAGAAACACCGGCTGGCCCACCGTGACGATCACGTCCCACTCGTTGATCGTGCACTCCCGCAACTGGGTACCCATGCGCACCGCCAACCCCCGCGCCGTCTCGCACGCATCGGCCACCCCACGATCGAGAGCCCCCGCACCAGCCAGCGCCGCGAGATCGGCCGCCGACTGCGCCTGATGACGAGCACCCACCGCCGAGCCCACATGAATCACCATCACAACGACGGCGATCAACGCCGACATCGCCAGCGCCGCCAACACCGTCGCCCCGCCCTCGTCGTCTTGTAGCGCCCTCCCGAAAGCGGGCCTCATTCCGCTGCAACCGGTTCCGCAGCAGCAACCGCCTCAGCCGACAATGTCAACCCCGGCAGCGGACTCTCCACCTCCACCCGCGCGACGAAGAACTCACCGTCCTCGGTCACCGTCACCCGAGCACCGTCGGGCCCGACCCGTTGCCCCACCGAGACAGCCTGCGCACCATCACCTCTGGCCGCCAACCGAGCAGCTTCTCTGGCGGCATCGACGCACCCGATGTGCATCGTCACCGACACGATCGCCCCGATACACACCACGATCACCGCGACGATGGACGCGATCGCGAACGCCGCCTCCACCGTCACGGCCCCGTCATCATCGCCCAAGATCAGACGGCAGTGTTCAACGCTCGATCGATGATCCCCGTCAACGCCGTCACGATGCTGTTGCCGGTCACCACCGTGTACAACACCGCCCCGAACGCCGCGGCCGCGATGGTGCCGATGGCGTATTCCGCGGTCGACATGCCGTCGTCCTCCACGCCGAACAGCATGATTCGAGTCTTCAACTCCTGCAGTACATTCTCGATCATCTCGATTCCCCTCCCTGTTCTCCGATGCAGCATCTCCGCATCGGACACTCGAGTACGCGGCGGTCACAGCAGACCGCCGCCCAGTACGTTGCCCGCCAGTCCGATCACCACGGGGATGATGCCGAGGCAGATGAAGGCAGGCAGAAAGCACAGCCCCAACGGCCCGCTGATCAGCACACCGGCACGCTCGGCGGCAGCAGCCGATGCGTCTTCGGCCCGGGTTCGTTGGGTCGCAGCGAGTTCCGTCATCGCCGACGCCATGGACGACCCGGCTCGGGCAGATCGCCGTGCCATCCTCGCCAGAGCCTCGGTCTCCGGATCCTGTGCGACGGCGTCCCACGCTGTGGTGGCGTCGGCTCCGAGTTCGAGCAGATCGGCGGCCTTGCGCAACGCGACACCGAACGAGATCGGAGCGGAATGTGCTGCTGCCGCAGCGGCAGTCGCCACGGGAAGGCCCGAACGTAGGCACGCTGCGAGCAGATCGAAGGTCGTGGCCACCGCGAGTGGGTCGGGGGCCGGCGCATCGTCGGCGTCGGCATTCGCACGACCGTCGGGTGTCAGCCTGTGCAATCCGCTCGCGACCGTGGGCAGCGTGATCAGTGCCGTTGCCAGACAGAGCAGCGTTGCCCACATCAGGTCGTCACCTTGCCGGTGATCGCGTCGGTCCACAGCAGTCCCGCGCAGCCCAGGGCCGTGCCGATGAGCAGCAGCATTCCGCCGAGCCCGCCGCCGAGCAGGATCTGCAGTGGATTCGCTCCCATCAGCTGACCGAGCGCGACTCCGAGGATCGGTAGACCGGCCAGGACCAGCGCGGTGGCGCGGGCTCCAGCGAGCGCTGCGTCCGTTCGTTCGCGAAACCGTCTACGCCCCAGCATGTCCTCACGGGTGGCGTCGAGCAGTTCGGCGAGCGCGAGTCCGTGCTCATCCGCCACCCGCCACGCTGCGGCCAATCGGGCCAGCTCCGCGTCGAGCAACGAATCGGACGCAGCGATGCCGTCGGCAGCCCTGCCGCCCAGCCGGGCCCGAGACGCCGCACCGCGCAGTGCCGTCGACGCGATGCCTCCGCATTCGTCCGCCGCAACCGCGCTGGCCGTGGCGGGATGGGATCCGACGCGGAGCTCGCCGATGACCACCTCGACTCCGGTTGCGAGCCAGTTCAATTCCTCGGCCCGCCGATCGCGTTCGAGTCTCCGACGATAACGCCGCCATCCGGTGCCACCCGCCACCGCCGCCGCGCTCACGGCCCAGAACCCGCCGAACCACCACACCGTCCCTGCCACGACCAGAGCGCAGCCGGTCGGCATCAGCCATCGCGGCGCGCTCGACGCCGTTCGTGCCTCCCGCGGCAGCCGACGAAAACTGCTCGGCCACAGTACGACTGCTGCAGCGAGGGCCACGAGCGCGGCCGTCATCGGTTGTCACCGCAGCGGCGATCGAGCAGTTCGAGGAGTCGACCTCGACCCGGCGTCGCGTCGGCAGCCACCGACCAGGCCGGAGCGATGTGCACACGCCCGGTGGGATCGACGTCGACCACTCCGATCTCACGCAGTCGTCGGGTACCGTCGGCGCTGCGGTGGACGTGCAACACCACCTGAACCGCCGCGGCAAGTTGGCTGTGCAGCGCGTCTCGACCCATTCCGCCCAGCGCGGCAAGGGCTTCGAGCCGGGCAGGCACCTCCGCCGGGGAGTTCGCGTGGATGGTTCCGGCTCCGCCGTCGTGACCTGTGTTGAGCGCCGTCATCAGGTCGATCACCTCGGCCCCGCGCACCTCACCGACCACGAGACGATCGGGCCGCATCCGCAAGGCCTGACGCACCAGCTGCCGCACCGACACCTCGCCGACGCCTTCGACGTTGGGTGCGCGGGCCACGAGACGAACAACGTGCGGATGGGCCGGTGCCAACTCGGCCGCGTCCTCGACACAGACGATCCGTTCGGACGGATCCACTTCGCCCAGCAGCGCAGCAAGAAGGGTCGTCTTCCCTGCCCCGGTACCGCCGACGACCAGGAAAGCCAAGCGACCGAACACGATTCGACGCAGTAGCTCGTACCCGTCCTCGGTCACGGCTCCCGATGCACGGAGAGCGGAGAGTCCCTGCGTCGCGGGTCGCAGCACCCGGAGCGACACGCACGTTCCTCCGCTCGCCACCGGTGCCAGCACAGCGTGCAAGCGGACGCCGAACGCTCCCTGCCCGACGCCGGGCAGTCGGCCGTCGACCCATGGCTGCGCGTCGTCGAGTCGACGGCCGGCCGAGAGGGCGAGCCGTTGCGCGAGCCGGCGAACGGCAGCCTCGTCGACGAAACGAACTCCGGTGCGCTCGAGTCCGCGCCCACGATCGATCCACACCTGATCCGGTGCGGTGACCAGAACGTCGGTCACTCCCGGTTCGGACAGCAGCGGCTCCAACGGCCCCGCGCCGGTCAGCTCGGTTTGCAGAACCCTCAGCGCCGCAAGCATATCGGTGTCGCCGATGACCCCGCCTGCTTCCGCTCGAATGGCTGCGGCGACGGTGGCGGGAACCGGAGCGTCGGCCGATGCAGCCAAACGATCGCGGACGCGGTCGAGCAGATCCGCGGTGACGACGGCGCTCATGCCGCCCTCCGCTGCCCACCGGGCTTGTGCGCGAACGTATCGAGCACGGCGTCGGCTGCTGCGGCCAGCGGCGAACGACGGCCCAGCACCAGACCTCCTCGTTCGAGGCGCTCGGCCAGTGCAGGCTCGGCCCGCATCGACGTCAACAGCGGAAGCCCGAGGGCGACGGCGATGTCGTCGGCCCTCAGCCCACCCGGAGCCGGCCCACGAACGACCAGTCCGACATTGGCATTTCGATCCACCACGTGCGCGGCCACCGCCTCGGCCGACGTCACGGCGCGCAGCTCGGCCGGAAGTACCAGCGTGACGAGGTCCGCCGCGGCATACAGAGCGTCGGAGACGTCGCTGGGATGACGCGGGGCGTCGCACACCACGAGATCGCCCGCTGCGCGTCCTGCATCGAGTACAGCCGCCACTGCGACGGCAGAGAGTCCGATACCTCGGCCGTCGGCTCGGCCCAGTGACAGCACCGACATTCCGGAGCGGGAGGGCAGGGCCCCGTGCAGAGCGTCGGCGGAGACTCGGCCGCCCTCGACGACCAAGCCGGACCACCGCAGACCTGGAGCGTTCTCCCAACCGAGCAGCAGGTCCAGGCCGCTGCCGTACCGGTCGCCCTCGACCACGAGGGCACGTCGACCCGAACGGCTGCTGCACAGTCCGAGTGCGGCCGCGAAAGTGGATGCGCCCGCGCCACCGCGAGCGCCGACCACAGCGATCACGCCGCCGTCTCCGGATGGTGCCGACGCGGGTTCGCCGAGTATCCGCACGAGTGCGTCCTCGTCCCACGGCAGGGCGATCACATGCTCGGCACCGAGCGATGTGGCGATTCGCCAATCGTCGAGCGTCGGCGGTGCGGCCGTGACCAGAATGACGCCCGCGCGTCTCGGAAATCCCGTCGACAGTGCCGTCTCTGCGGACGCGAAGTCGACCAAAATAGATCCGCAACGGTCCCACATCGAACGTGTCGAGCCGATACCGACCAGTAAGTTCTGCTCCTCCACAACACAATCCGCGGCCGCGGCGATTCGGTAGACGTCCTCGCGCAGTCCGCGAAGCTCGATCGACATCGTCACTGCCGGGTGCGCGGTCCGCTGCCGCGAGTCCGTTTCCATGCGCCAAGCGTGCGTGAGAATCTGCTCGAGATGCGCGCGACTTGGGGAAATGTGGATAGATTCGGGCCTGTGGATGAATACCGGTACTGCTGTACCAATTTTCGACCTACCCCAGAAAAGAGGACGACCCTCGCCAGGGGGGGAGGAGGCGAGGGTCGTCTGGTTCAGCCCCGGGGGGTCGGGCTGAACACCGCCCGGAATGAACCGGGCTCGTAGAAAATACTACACCCGTGGACGTCCTTGTTTGCAAGTTCAACCGTCGGCTTTTCTCGACCGCGTCGAACCGAGTCCGCCAGTGGCACCGCGCAACATCCACCGGTCACCACCGGCCACTATGGTGACAAACGTGACCCAGAGCGCGAGCAACGACGACGTCCCGGCCGGCCGACGCGCAGCGCGCGTCGCGGCATTCTTCGACCTCGACAAGACGATCATCGCCAAGTCCAGCACTTTGGCATTCAGCAAGCCGTTCTTCGATCAAGGACTCATCAACCGGCGCGCCGTTCTGAAGAGCAGCTACGCACAATTTCTGTTCCTGCTCTCCGGAGCCGATCACGACCAGATGGAGCGCATGCGCGCACACATCGCGAGCATGACCGCAGGCTGGGACGTCGAACAGGTGCGAGCAATCGTCGCCGAAACGCTGCACAACATCGTCGACCCCCTCGTGTTCGCCGAAGCCGCCGATCTCATCGCCGACCACAAGCTCCGTGGACACGACGTCGTGGTCGTCTCGGCGTCCGGTGACGAGATCGTGCGCCCCATCGCCGAGCTGCTGGGGGCCGATCACAGCATGGCGACGACGATGGTGACCGTGGAGGGCAAGTACATCGGCGAGGTCGACTTCTACTGCTACGGCGAGGGCAAGGTCGACGCCATGAACTCCCTGGCCGCGCAACATGATTACGACTTGGCGTCGAGCTACGCGTACTCGGATTCGATCACCGACGTGCCGATGCTGCGCGCAGTCGGGCATCCCACGGCCGTCAACCCCGATCGTGCACTGCGCAAGGAAGCGGCCACCCGCGGATGGCCGATTCTCACCTTCTCCAACCCGGTCTCGCTGCGATCACGAATCCAGACCCCGTCGGGCAAGACCGTAGCAGCAAGCGCCGCAGCAGGTTTCAGCGCTCTCGCGGCCGGCGCGATCACCTACGGACTGCTCCGAAGAAAAAGATGACGTCCAACCCCTTGATGTGAGGAGCGTCACGGGGTACAAATGACGTACGGAAGAACGGAAGGCCAAGAACGAATCGGAAGAGAAGATTCGCTCTCCCGACCGGGATTCCCAGCACGGACACCGGCACCCACGCGGAGCTTGCCACCTAATGGCAGAAGCGCTGTGGGCCTGCGACATTCGTCAGTGATCAGCAAGAACCCTGCACCGGTTGCAGGGATGACCTCATCACCGTCGAATTCTCGCCGAGGCCACGTGGTAGTCCATCACAGCCCACCTGTGCACGCTTGGTAACCAGGCGCTCCGTGCTAACGGGCGGCGACGTCGACGCAAGTCGGCATCGCCGCCCTTTTATATGCTCACTACCGCAGGCTCCGCTCGCGGCCCATTTATATGCGCACAACTCCTACTGAGCAGCTTCGGCAATCGAAGTCGCTTCTGCCGCACCGGCTTCGAATGCCCCGCAGCACAGGATCACCCAACTACCGACGCCGGTTGCCGTACCCTCCGCGAACCCCGTCGCGCCGTCTCGGTAGGCATTCGCCCGACGCATCCAGCTCACCTCCGGCACTCCCAGGTTGTGGGGGTCGAATCCCGACGAGGCTGCCACCAGTCGCGATGCAGCCCGCGCAACGATGCCGTCGGCCGATCCGAAAGCTTTGAGTGTCAACAGTTCACCGTGGACCACCGCCGCGATCACCGGTGCCGGTGCAGAGGTTCCGCCGGTCACCAGTTGAGCGAGCAGGTCGAGTCGCTCGCCGACACCTGCATCGCTGCGGGGACGGCCGAGCTCGGAGGCGTCGTCGACGAGGTCGGCTGCGGCCAACAGGTGCAGTCGTGCGAGGGTCTGCAGCGGTGCGCGCTTCCACGTCGAGACCGTGTTCTGCAATGCGTCGCCGTCCAGGGCAGCCGCGACTCGCAGCGCACCCGCCAGAATGGGGTCGCCTTCTTCGCCCTCGCGGGGGAAATCCATCGAACCGCCCTCGAGCGTCGACGACGAGCGAGCCGCACGGACCGCGGCCTCGGCGGCGGTGGCCGGCCATCCCCGACGATTGGCCTTGTGCCGATGCACCGCGCCCAGAGCGTCGCGCGCACGTTCGGCGGAGTCGAGAACTCCAGGTAGTTCCAGCAGTGGGGCGAGGGGGTCCGTCACGACAGACGACGGTACCCCCTCCCCCACTCGGCGTTGTCGCCTACTTCGCTCCGGCCGCCAACAGCTCGGCGCGCGCCTGACGACGCTTGGCCTGTTCGGCCGGGTCCGGCACCGGAACGGCCGCGAGCAACCGCTTGGTGTACTCGTTGGTCGGACGACGCAGAATCTGATCCGTCGTACCGAACTCGGCCAGCTTGCCCTTGTTCAACACCGCGATGCGCTTGGCCAGCACCTCCACGACAGCGAGGTCGTGACTGATGAACAGGCATGCGAACCCGTACTCGTGCTGGAGTTCCTTGAACAGCTCGAGCACCTTGGCCTGCACCGACACGTCGAGCGCAGACGTCGGTTCGTCGGCCACCAGCAGCGTCGGCTCCAGGGCGAGTGCCCGCGCGATACCGACTCGCTGACGTTGACCGCCGGACAGCTGGTGCGGGTAGCGGTTGCGCATGGTCCGCGACAGGTGGACCCGGTCGAGCAATTCCTCGACCTTGCGGTTCCGCTCTGCAGCACTGTGCTCGGTATGCAACAGCATCGGCTCGGCAATCGACTGTCCGATCGGCCAGCGTGGGTTCAGCGACGAACCCGGATCCTGGAACACGATGCCGACCTTGCTGCGCACCGACCGCAGCTCACGATTCGACAGGTTGGTGATGTCGACCCCTGCGATCGACAACGAGCCGCCGGTGAGCTTGTTCAGTCCCACCACGGCCTTGCCGATCGTGGACTTACCCGAGCCCGATTCACCGACGAGCCCGACGACCTCACCCATCTCGATGTCGAGGCTGACCCCGTCGACGGCCCGGAACACGGTGCGGCCCGGATACTCGATGACACCGTCGACGATGCTCAGTGCCCGGGTCTCCTCGACGGCACTCGGCTCGGCGATCCTCCCGGCGGTCACGGCCTCGATGCTGCTGCCCAGGTGCGGAACCGAGGCGAGCAACTGCTGCGTGTACGGATGCGACGCGTTCTTGAAAATAGTGTGCGCAGCATCGGTTTCGACGATGACGCCGTCCTTCATCACCGCGATGCGATCGGCCATGTCGGCCACCACGCCCATGTCGTGAGTGATGAGCACGATCGACGCATCGATTCGGTTACGCAGGTCTCGCATCAGGTCGAGGATCTCGGCCTGCACCGTTACGTCCAGAGCCGTGGTCGGCTCGTCCGCGATCAGCAGGGACGGATCCGAGGACAGCGCCTGGGCGATCATGGCGCGCTGACGCTGACCGCCGGAGAGCTGGTGCGGGTAGAAGTCGACCCGCGTCTCCGGATCCGGCATCTCGACGAGCTTCAGGAGTTCGACGGCCCGCGCCTTGGCTTCCTTCTTCGACAGCGAGGTGTGCGCGCGGATGGCCTCGGTGATCTGCCAGCCGATCGAGTACACCGGGTTGAGCGCCGTCATCGGTTCCTGGAAGATCACCGCGACGTTCTTGCCGCGGATGGGTGCGAGCTGCTTCTCGGGTAGCCCGACCAGTTCTTTCTCGCCCAGCTTGATGCTGCCCGACACCCGCGAATTATCGGCCAGCAGGCCCGGGACGGCCATGGCCGTCGTCGACTTGCCGGATCCGGATTCACCGACGATGGCCAGCACCTCGCCGGAGGCGACAGTGAACGAGACGGTGTCGACCGCCTTGCGCCAGACCTTCTCGACCTCGAACTCGACCGTCAGATCGGTGACACTCAGAACGGTGTCCTTCGCAGTACTCATGTCAGTTCCGTTTCGGATCGAGTGCGTCACGGAGTGCGTCGCCGAGCATGATGAACGCCAGCACCGTGACGGAGAGGAACGCGGCCGGGAACAGCACCAGGTGCGGTGCCGTCAGGAACACGTTCTGACCGAGGTTGATCTGCAGGCCCCAGGAGATCTCGGGAGCTTGCAATCCGATTCCGAGGAAGGTCAGCGTCGCCTCGGCCGCGATGAACGTACCCACCGAGATGGTGGCGTAGATGATCACCGGAGCCAGAGCGTTGGGCAGGATGTGTCGCACCAATATGCGGTAGGTCGACGCTCCCAATGCCTGTGCAGCCTGGACGTATTCACTGTTCTTGATCGAGATCACCGACGATCGCACCAGACGCATCGCGGTCATCCAGCCGAAGGCCACCAGCGCGAGCGAGACGGTGAAGATGGTGCGCTGGGCGGTGACGGTCAGCAGGATCAGGGCACCCAGGAGTAGCGGAATGCCGAAGAACACATCGGTGAAGCGCGCCAGGATGCTGTCGGTGATTCCACCGAAGTACCCGGCGAGAGCACCGATGAGGACGCCGATGACCAGCACTCCGATGACCGAGAGCACACCGATGGACAGCGAGATCCGAGCACCGTAGATGACGTTGGCGTAGTAGTCGCAGCCCTGGACGTCGGTACCGAACCAGTGTGCAGCGCTGGGAGTCTGACGGGAATCGGACAGCGAACACACTCGCGGATCGATGCCGCGGGCAAACAGCTGCGGGAACACCGCCATCACCAACAGCACCAACAGCAGGAACGTGCCGATGATGAAGAACGGACTCTTCCGCAAAAACTTCCACGCGTTGCCCCACAGGCTGGCCTGACCGACCAACTCGACGGCCTCGCCGGTGACGACGTTCCCGGGCTGGCCCTCCTCTGCGGCGTGCTGAGCTGCGCTCGAATCTTCTTTATTCATAGCGAATCCTTGGATCGAGAACCGCGTAGAGAACGTCCACCACGAGGTTGAAGAAGATGTAGAAGAACACGAAGAGCGTCACGATGCCGACGACGACGGCACCTTCCTGACGGGCCAGGCCGTCGTAGATCGCGCGACCGAGACCGGGCAGGTTGAACACCGTTTCGGTCACGATGGCACCGCCCAGCAGTCCACCGACGTCGGCACCGATGAAGGTGACGACGGGAATCAACGAGTTGCGCAGCGCGTGCCGAACGATGATGCGGCGGTTGCTGATTCCCTTCGACTTCGCGGTGCGGATGTAGTCCGCGGCCATCGATTCGGCGACCGATGTCCTGGTCAACCGCGCGACGTAGGCCATCGACAGCGATGCGAGCACGAGGCCGGGAAGCAGGAAGCTCGACCAGCCGTCGTTGATGCCGGAGATCGGGAAGAGCCCCAACTTCAGACCGAGGGTGAACTGGGCGATGAAGCCGAGAACGAACACCGGGACCGACACCAGCAGCGTCGTCGAGATGAGCACCAGGTTGTCGAAGAACGATCCGCGCTTGAGGGCGGCGAGCACACCTGCGGCGATGCCCATGACGGTCTCGATGACGACGGCCACGATGGTCAACCGGACCGTGACCGGAAGTGCCCGCTCGATGGTGTCGAGGACGGGGCGTCCGGAGAAGTCGGTGCCGAAGTCGCCCTGGAAGAAGCCGCCGATGTACTTGAAGTACTGCACGAAGAGGTTGTCGTCGAGGTTGAAATCTTCTCGCAGCTGGGCGACGACGCCCGGTGCGAGGGGACGATCTCCGGCGAGGGCGCGGATGGGATCACCCGGCAGCGCGTAGACCATCGCGAAGATCAAGAACGAGGAGCCGATCAGGACGGGAATCGTCAGCAGTAATCGGCGAGTGATGTAGCGACCCACTGTGTGTCTTCTCCTTGAACAAGGGACGAACCTGCGCCTCGGGTCTTGCCGGCGCAGGTCGGTGTGGGACTCATGCGACCCACGGTTGAACGAGACCCGGTGGGTGGCAACCGATCATGCTCGGCTGCCACCCACCTGGGTGCGTCGTCAGCTGACTACGACGTCCTCGAGAACGATGTTGCCTCGGTTGTCGATCTTGACGTCGGAGACGCGATCGGACCACACGGCCTGGTTCAGGCCGTAGAACAGCGGAGTCGCGGGCATCTGGTCGATCAAGATGTCCTCTGCCTTCTGGTAGTCCTCCGTTGCAGCGTCGATATCTGCAGCGTTGTTTCCTTCTGCCAGTGCGGCGTCGAAGGCCGGATCGTTGAAGAAGGTCGCGTTGCTACCGGCCGGCGGCAGAGCCGACGCCGAGTACAGCGGGGAGAGGAAGTTGTAGATCGACGGGTAGTCCATGATCCAGCCCGAGCGGAACGGACCGGTCATGCCCTGAGCGTCCTGCAGCGGCAGGTACTGGGCGAACTGCAGATCGCCGCGCAGTGCGTAGTCGACACCCAGGTTCTCGCGAAGCTGGTTGCCCACGGCGGTCATCCACGAGTCGTGACCTGCTCCGGCGTTGAACCACAGGTCGACCGGCTGGCTACGGTCGAAACCGGCCTCGTCGAGCAGACGGTTGGCCTCGTCCGCGTTGAGCTCACAGGTGGCACCGCATGCATCCTCGCGGTAGCCGTCGACCACGGGAGAAGCGAAAGAGTTTGCGGGGGTGCGGGTGTCGGTGAAGATCGCGGTTGCGATGGCCTGACGATCGATGGCCATCGAGAACGCCTTGCGCACGTTCGGATCCCGGAACCGCGGGTCGTACGTCGGGAAGCCGAGCGAGGTGATGTCCGGGCGAGCGCGCTCACCGTACCGGTCACCGAACGTGTCGCGGGCGGTGGCCCACGCATCCTCGGGCAGGTCGAGCATGACGTCGAGTCCGCCGCCCTGAACGTCGTTGTAGCCGGTGCTCACCTCGGTGTAGACCTTGAAGTTGACGCCTGCGGACTGGGCGGGGTTGTCGCCTGCGTAGTCGTCGTACTTGGTGACGGTGAAGCCCTGTCCCGGAACGAAGTCCGAGTCGGCCTTGAACGGACCGTTACCGATCGGGCGGGCACCGTATGCCGTCGGGTCGGCGTAGAACGCCTCGGGCAGTGGGTCGAACGCGGTGTAACCGAGAGTCAGCGGGAAAATGGCGAACGGTCCGGTGAGCTTGACGGTGAAGGTCGTCTCGTCGACGACGTTCAGACCGCTCAGTTCGGTCGCGGTGGGCTCGGCGGTCTCGCTGCCCTGCAGATCTGCGTAGCCTTCGATGTTCTCGAAGAAGTACGAGGCACCGAATGCGTTGGTGCTCAACGCGTTGTAGCTCCAGGCCTTGGTGTAGGACTCGGCCGTGACGGGGGTGCCGTCGTGGAACGTCCAGCCGTCCTTGAGCTTGACGGTCCAGGTGGTGTTGTCCTCGGATTCGACGGACTCGGCAACGCCGTTGTACTCGACGCTGTTGTCCTCGTCGTTGAACGTGACCAGCGGAGTGAAGAGGGCCTCGAGGACCTGGCTGCCTTCGCTCTCGGTGGTGTTGCCGGGAACCAACGGGTTCTCCGGCTCACCGATGTAGATGCTGTAGATCCCGTCGGAACTGCCACCGGAGCTCGAGCCGCCACCGCCACAGGCGGCGAGCAGGCTCGCACTCATCAGCACAGCCGTGGTGACGACCGCGGCACGTTTGATACGCAAGAAAATCCTCCATCCAGATGTGAACACGGGGTCATCCGTGCTCAGTTCCTCGGGCGCGACGCCCGGGGATTCGTGGGCGACCGCATGGCACGGCAGGTGGGCCGTTCCAACGATCTGATGGGATGGACTTTAGACACATCCTGAAACGAACATGTGAACTCCCCCAACTTTTGCTGACCCGTGAGTAAGCCGGAAACATGATCGAAACGTTTCGGCAAGTCGATTTCTCACAGTTCGGACATCCTCGTCGCCACGGGTGCACGCCGACGGCCCCGATGACCGCCCAGCGTGCAGAAACTACCGATCACCGCAGATCAGGGGGTTGCAGGCGATTGCAACGGTGCGATCGCCATCACATGTGACTACCCTCACAAGGGGCTCGAGACAGGCACGGGAGTGCAGTTTCATGAGCGAAATGCACCGGACGAAAGTGAGCTATTCGAGATGACGACCAGTACCTCCGGAACCGACGAGACCGCGGTTGCCTCCTACGCGCCGTCGGCCGAGTTCACGGCTACGGCGAACGCCGGGGCCGAGCTCTACGCCGCCGCCGAAGAGGACCGACTCGGCTTCTGGGCCGAACAGGCTCGCCGACTCCACTGGCACACCCCGTTCACCGAAGTACTCGACTGGTCCGACGCCCCCGTAGCCAAGTGGTTCGCCGACGGTGAGCTCAACGTCGCCTACAACTGCGTCGACCGCCACGTCCTCGACGGACACGGCGACCAGGTGGCCATCCACTGGGAAGGCGAGCCAGGCGACAGCCGCGACGTCACCTACTCCGATCTGCTCGCAGACGTCAGCCAGGCCGCCAACACCCTGACCGAACTCGGCCTCGTCTCCGGCGACCGCGTTGCGATCTACATGCCCATGATCCCCGAGGCGATCGTCTCGATCCTCGCGTGCGCACGCCTGGGCCTGACCCACTCGGTCGTCTTCGCCGGCTTCTCGGCCACCGCACTGCGCTCACGCATCGACGACGCCGAAGCCAAGCTCGTCATCACCACCGACGGCCAGTGGCGACGCGGCAAGCCCGCACCCATCAAGGACACCGTCGACGAGGCCGTCGACGGGGCGGCTTCGATCGAACACGTCCTCGTCGTCAAGCGCACCGACTCCGACGTCGCCTGGACCGACGGACGCGATCTGTGGTGGCACGAGACCGTCGCGAAGGCATCGAAAGAACATGAGGCACAGCCTTTCCCGGCCGAGCATCCGCTGTTCATCCTCTACACCTCGGGTACGACGGGTAAGCCCAAGGGCATCATCCACACCTCCGGCGGCTACCTGACGCAGACCTCGTACACCCACCACAACGTCTTCGACCACAAGGCAGGCAAGGACGTCTACTGGTGCACCGCCGACATCGGCTGGGTCACCGGACACTCCTACATCGTCTACGGCCCGCTCTCCAACCGCGCCACGCAGGTCGTCTACGAGGGAACGCCCAATTCGCCCGACGAGCACCGGCATTGGAACGTCATCGAGAAGTACAAGGTCTCGATCTACTACACCTCTCCCACCCTCGTGCGCACGTTCATGAAGTGGGGCAAGGAAATCCCCGAGGCCCACGATCTGTCCTCGATCCGTCTGCTCGGTTCCGTCGGCGAGCCGATCAACCCCGAGGCGTGGCGCTGGTTCCGCGACGTCGTCGGTGGCGGCAGCGCACCGATCGTCGATACCTGGTGGCAGACCGAGACCGGCGCGATCATGATCTCCCCGCTGCCCGGCGTCACCGCCACCAAGCCGGGCTCCGCGATGGCCCCGCTGCCCGGTATCTCCGCCAAGATCGTCGACGACGACGCCAAGCCACTGGGCAACGGCGGCAACGGTTATCTCGTCCTCGACGAGCCGTGGCCGTCGATGCTGCGCGGCATCTGGGGCGACATGGACCGCTACAAGGAAACGTACTGGTCGCGCTACGCCGAGGAGGGCTGGTACTTCGCCGGTGACGGCGCCAAGTACGACGAGGACGGTGCCCTGTGGGTCCTCGGCCGCGTCGACGACGTCATGAACGTCTCCGGCCACCGCATCTCCACCTCCGAGGTGGAGTCGGCCCTGGTCAGCCATCACAGTGTCGCCGAGGCCGCAGTGGTCGGTGCCGCCGACGAGACCACCGGGCAGGGCATCGTCGCATTCGTCATCCTGCGCGGCGGCGAGGAGAACACCGGCGATGCGTTGATCGCCGAACTGAAAGCTCAGGTCTCCAAGGAAATTTCGCCGATCGCCAAGCCGCGGGAGATCTCCATCGTTCCCGAGCTGCCGAAGACCCGATCGGGCAAGATCATGCGTCGCCTGCTGCGCGACGTGGCCGAGGGCCGCGAACTCGGCGACGTGTCCACCCTCGTCGACCCGAAGGTGTTCGAGGCGATCACGAAGGGTCGCTAGCGCTCCCATGTGAGTGAAACTTCGTGGCCTGCTACGAAGTTTCACTCACATGCGGCGCAGCCGCTCAGATCGAACACCGTGTAGTCGCCGACGGTTTCGGGTGTGAAGGTCGCTGTCACCCAATCAGCGATCGCCGACGGTCGGTCCTTGTCGGTGCCGGCGATGAAGTAGTGGATTTTCCCGGCTGCCACGTCGGCCCGGAACTGGTCGAGCGTGGGCGATGGGTCGGTTCCGGAGAACCCGCCCACCGGCATCACCGGGTCGTCGGTCGCGAGCTGTAGGCCCGCGGCGGCGTTGGATCCGATCGTCGCCGCCACCCAGGTGTAGTGCTGTGCATCGGATTCGAGCAGCCCGGTCAGTTCGTCGTCCGGTGCCTGGGCAGTGAAGTGCGCCGAGTGCCCGGCATTGTCGTCGCGCACTCCGGTTCTGGACCCTGCCGCCTCGGACGGAATCGAGGGGCCCGCCGATGGACCTCCCCCACTGTGCGGGGTGACGACAGTGTCGGCGACATACGCGACCGGCCCCGCCAACGCGACAGCCAGAGCGACTGCTCCCAACGCCATCGATGCCTGCCGAGATCCCCGGAACAGCAGCGCGACGGCCACGATCACTCCCGCTGCCAACACGCCCCACCGCAGCCACGGCACGAAGTCGGGAGTGCGGGCGAGAAAGACGAACGACGTTGCCGTGGTAACAGCCGAAACGAGCGCGAGAATCACACGCGCCCAAACTCTCTCGCGTCGCACCCACAGTTCACGCAGGGCAGCGCCGACGATCGCGGCGATCGCCGGCGCGATCACGATCGTGTAGTACGAGTGGAAGGTGCCCGACATGAAGCTGAACACCAGCGAGCACCCGACGAGCCACAATCCCCACATCACGAACCAGGCGCGAGCGAAGTCCCGTCGAGGAGCTGTGCCGCGCATGATGATTCCCGCCACCACGAGCACCAGCGCAGCCGGAATCAGCCACGAGATCTGACCACCCTGGGCATCCGCGAACAAGCGGGTGATTCCCGTCTGCGCACCGTGCCCGGCCGGGCCTGCACTGCCCGAAAACGACTCCGCGACGCCGCCGTGTTCGTTTCCCGTCAGTCGGCCCAGGCCGTTGTAACCGAACGTCAGGTCCAGAATGCTGTCGGTCTTCGACCCGCCGACCCACGGCCGGTCGGCAGCCGGAACCAACTGGACGATCGCGACCCACCACCCGGCCGTCATGAGCACAGCCGCACCGGCCGCCAGTAGCTGGAGAAGTCGAGCGCCGAGCCTCGGTGGACCGAACGCCGCGTACGTCACGGCAAGAGCCGGCACGACGAGGAACGCCTGGAGTTGCTTCGTCAGAAACCCCAGGCCGACAACAGCTCCGGTGAGCACCAACCATCGAGTTCGCCCGTCCTCGAGCGCGTGAAGCATCGCCCACGCTGCCCCCAATAAGGTGAGGGTGAGAAGGGCGTCGGGATTGTCGTAGCGGAACATCAGGGCGAAGGTCGGCGTCGTCGCCAGTACTGCGCCCGCGATCGATGCGGCCCCGTAGCCGAATCGACGGGCGACGATCGCGTACATGATTCCCACGCTCAGCACCGCCATCAGCACCTGCGGTAGCAGCAGCGACCACGAGTTGAGGCCGAAGATCCGCACGGACAGTTCCATGATCCACAGCGACGCAGGCGGCTTGTCCACCGTGATGGAGTTCGCGGCGTCGGACGAACCGAAGAGGAAGGCCTTCCAGCTCACCGAGCCGGCTTGAACGGCGGCTGCGTAGAAGGAATTACCCCAGTGCTCGCGGTTCAGATCGAGGGCGTAGGCCCCTGCGGTCGCAACGAGAAGGGCGGCGAGAGTGGGCATTGCCCAGCGCGGGCGAGCGATGTCGCGTTCGAGGACGGTCACAGTCGATCACTGTTGCCCCCGATCCTGAGGATGTGCGATCAAGTTGCTGACAATCGCCCGTCAATCGTCGCAGCGGACGAAAAGAGCGGACCCACGTGAGCGGAAATTCGACCCCTGCTACGTGTGCTGTCTTGATACATGTGGGACACGGGTGTCTCGATACATGTGAGACACGATTCTAAGCGGCGGGGCGGGGGAGTTGTCCTTGGTAGAGCTTGT